>NZ_JBHTSA010000024.1:0-90662 GCF_042795405.1 Streptomyces sp. NPDC056480
GGTGCGGGCCGGGGCGGGCGGGGAGAGGGTCAGCAGGTCGCCCGGGCGGCGGCCTCGATGAGGCGGGTCGTGGTGCGGGGATGGCTGATCATGGCGACGTGGGACGCCCCCCGCGCCTCGACGACCTGGCGGGCACGCGCCCGGTCGTAGAAGAAGCGCTGCAGGGCGGGCGGAATGGCCTTGTCGGCGTCGGCGACCAGTGCCCAGGAGGGGACGCTGCGCCAGGCCACGGAGGCCGTGCGGTCCGTGAAGCAGGCGGCGCTGAAGGGGCGTTGGGTGGCCTGCATGAGCCGGGTGGTGGCGATCGGCAGGTCGGCTGCGAACGCGGCCCGGAACCTGTCGGCCTCCAGATACAGGTCGACACCCGTGGTGCCGTCGGGGGCGTCGTAGGGGACGCCCCGGGTCGCGGCCTCGATGATGCTGCCGGGGTATCTGTTGATCAGTACGCTCAGCTGCTCGTCCTTGTCGGGGACGAAGGCGGCGACGTACACGAGGGCCTTGACGTTGGCGGCACCGGCGGCGGCGTTGGTGATGGTGGCGCCGCCGTAGGAGTGGCCGACCAGGACCACCGGGCCGCTGATCGAGCGAAGCACGCTGGCGATGTAGGCGGCGTCGGTGGGCAGACTGCGCAGCGGGTTGGCGGGTGCGATGGTCGGGTAGCCGGCGTGCTGGAGGCGCTCGATGACGCCGTTCCAGCAGGAGGCGTCGGCGAATCCGCCGTGCACCAGCACGACGGTCGGCTTGGTCCCGGCCTCGGCGGGGGCGACGGGGGCGGCGGCGGAGGCCGCCGAGGACAGCGGTCCCAGCAGTGCTGCCGTGCCGGCCGCGGCGGCGGTGCCGGCGAGGACTCTACGGCGGGTCAGGTCAGGTTCCATGGGGACTCCCAGGGGTGGTCGGGGCGCGGTGTCGTGTCCGGTCACGGGTGCCGGATCGGGAACGCGGTCGCGGAAGCGACCGAAGGCTGTCCCTAGGAGTGGGTGCCGACGCCGTGCGCGGCCTGCGTGATGACGGCGGCCACGACCGCCGGGCGGGAGACGTAGACGGCGTGGCTGCCGGGGGTCTCGGTGACGGTCGCGCCGGCGCGTTCGGACATGGCGCGCTGGGCGGCCGGCGGGATCATGCGGTCGTCGGTGGCGACCAGGTACCACGACGGCTTGGTCTGCCAGGCCGGTGTGGAGACCGCCCCTTCGAGGGCGTCGACGCCCCAGGGGACCTGGGAGTCGGCCATGAACGCGGCCGTGGCCTCGGGGACGTCGGCGGCGAAGGAGGCGGCGAACCTGTCCCGGTCCAGGAGCAGCCGGCCGGCCGTGGGCGGCAGGATCGGCGGGACCGGCGCACCGGGCGGCGGGTCGGCGATCAGGGATCCGACCGACTCGCCCTTGTCCGGCGCGAAGGCGGCGATGTAGGCGAGTGCGGCGACGCCCGGGTGGTTGCCGGCCTCGGTGATGACGACGCCGCCGTAGGAGTGGCCGACCAGCACGGCCGGGCCGTCGAGGCGGTCGAGGACCTGGTGGGTGGCGGCGACGTCACCGGCCAGCGACTCGGTCGGGTTCTGGACGACGGCGACCCGGTAGCCGTCGGCGGTCAGGTGGTCGTAGACCGCCTGCCATCCCGACCCGTCCACGAAGCCACCGTGTACGAGCACGACGTTCCTGATGGTTGCCATGGGCGTCTCCGCTCTGGAGGGACGGGCCCGATGCCCGCCCGGCACCTCCATCCAAGTCGTCCGGGCGGGCGGTGAACACGCAGAGCAGCATGCAGAGTTGGCAGGACCGGGCCCCGGGCCCCGGCCCCCGGGCGCCCCGGGCCCCGGCTCCGGACGCCGGGTGTCAGGTCGTGGCCGTCACCGAGGCCCGGCAGCGGCTGCTCGCCTCGGTGTCGCCGATCGACGCGAAGACCTGTGCCGCCCGACCGTAGGCACGGTGGCTCTCGTCGGTCCGCCCCTCGTCGGCCAGCAGGGAGGCCAGCGTTTCCAGGGCGTCCGCCTGCCGGTAGTCCGAGGCCCGGAGCCTGTCCACCAGCTCGATCCCCTCGACCAGCGCGGTGATCGCCTCCGTACGACGGCCGAGGTGCCGGAGACAGGACCCGATGCGCAGCAGAGCCAGGGGCCGACTGTGCACGACGACGCTCGGCGTCATGCCCGACCCGGGGTCGTCCAGCACGGCGAGCAGGTCGAGGTAGCGCTCCAGGGCCTCGGCGTAGCGCCCGTCGCCGTAGAGACATCTGGTGATGGCGGCGTTGCTCTGCACGTACGAGTCGATGTCGCCGATGGCCTGGAAGATCTCCGCTGCCCGCGAGGACGAGACGACGGCCTCGTCGTGCCGGCCGAGCATGAGCAGCGCATCGGCGGTGTACTCGTGGGCCCAGGCTATCTGCGCCGTGGCATCGCACCGGGTGGCCAGTTCCCGCGCCTCGGTCGCGTACCGGAGTACGGCCTCCGGGTCACCGGGCGGCACCGAGTGGACCCAGGCCAGATAGTTCAGCTGGGTGGCCTGCTGCGCCGGGTCCCCGAGGGCGGCGGCGGCCTCCGCACCCATGGTGAAGACCTCCTGCCAGTGCGGGCTGTGGAGCCACCGGTCGGAGAACCAGTGCATCGACTCCGCGCAGTCGAGGACGGGGGAGTGCCGGCCGGTCGCCGCCGCGGCCCGCATCGCGCCCAGCCAGTTGTCCACGTTCACCCGCAGCCACGCGTCGGCCTCCTCCGCGGAGGACGGGACGGGGAGCTGCGGATCGGGCCGGTCGGGACGGCCGTAACCGGGCTCGAACCACCGCCCGGACAGCGTTGCCATCCGCAGCAGCCACGTCGTCACCCGTTCGGCCAGTGCCCGCCGCCCGGTCTCGGACTCCTCCTTCAGGAGCCGGTCGCGGGCGAAGAGGCGGACGAGGTCGTGGAAGCGGTACCGGCCGCCGCTGCTGTCCTGCAGCAGGCCGAGGTCGACGAGCTCGTCGAGTGCGTCCCAGGCGTCCGTGATCGGCGTCCCGCCCGCGACGGCCGTCAGAGCGGCGTCGAAGTCCCGGCCGGGCACCACGGCGAGGCTACGGAACACCTGGCGTGCGGAGTCCGCGAGCTGCTCGTACGACAGCCCGAACGCGGTGGCGATCTTGAGGTCGCCTGCCTTGAACTGCTCGAGCCGTCGCCCCTCGTCCGCCAGCCTGGCGGCGAGTTGGGCGGCGTCCCAGTCGGGCCGGCTCAGCAGCCGGTTCCCGATGATCCGCAGCGCCAGGGGCAGCCCGCCGCACAGCTCGGCGAGCCGGGTGAGCGTCGACACCTCGTCGTGTGCGGAGCGTTCGCCGAAGATCCCGGTCAGCAGCTCCGTGGACTCCGGCACCTGCAGGGGGCCCAGGACGAGTCTGCGGACGCCTTCCAGGCCGGCCAGCAACCGCCGCGTGGTGATGAGTGCCCTCATCGTCCCGCCTCCCGGCAGCAGCGGCCGCACCTGTTCCTCCGACGCGGCGTTGTCGAGGACCACCAGCACGCGCTTGTCCCGCAGCGACGACCGGTACAGGGAGGCGCGTTCCTGGAGGTCGGCCGGGACCTGCCGGTCGGCGACACCGAGCGCGCGCAGCAGTTGGCGCAGCGCGTCGCCGGCGGTCACCGGCCGCTGGGACATGCCGAACAGATCGAGGAACAGGACCCCGTCGGGGAAGCTCGGCCGCACCGTATGGGCGGCACGGACGGCGAAGGTGGTCTTCCCCAGGCCGGCGGAGCCGGTGATGAGCCCGACCACGCCGACACCCGGCGAACTCTCGGCGTACACGAGCTCGCTCAGCCAGATCAGTTCCTCGGCCCGACCCGTGAAGTCCTCCACGATCCGGGGCAGTTCGCACAGACCGCCCCGCCCCCAGTGATCCCGCAGCCGGCCGTCGCGCGCCAGGTCGCTCAGCCGCTCTCGGTCGCTGTCGTCCAGCTTCAGCGCATCCGCCAGAGCCGTGACGGTACGGGCCTGGGGTCCCTTGCTCCGTCCCCGCTCCATGTCCGACAGCGTCCGTGCGCTGACACCCGAGACCTCGGCCAGCTGCTCCAACGTCAGGTGTGCCGCGCGGCGGTGACCACGCAGCACCTCCCCGAAGCCGGGTCGGCCCGTTCCCTCCATACAGTCACTCTCCCCGATCAGCAGTGAAAGCACGGGCCGGAGACCGTGCACGGACGGATGCGGCTCTCAGCGCGCCGGGTCCGGGGCCCGGCGCGGGACCGTCCAGGACGGGTGGGTGTTGACCTGGGCCACGGTGGCCCCGGCCAGCTTCCGGTAACCGGTCGCGATCGCCTCGGCCTGCCCGGCGGGCAGCGCCCCGCCATGGGCCTCGGCTCGCGCGAGGATCTCCTCCGGTCCGAGGGTCCGGTTGGCCAGCACCACCGCGTTGACGGTCGGTCGGCGCATCCGGTCGTAGCGGCGGAGCGCGGCCACGGGGTCGTTGTCCCGGGCCAGGCACCAGGCCAGCACGCGGGTGTCGACGACGGACTGCGATCCGCCGTTCATGCCCATGGGGAACATCGGGTGTGCGGCGTCGCCGAGCAGGGTGACCCGCCCGAAGCTCCACCGCGGCAGGGGATCGCGGTCCAGCATCGGATACTCGAAGATCGCCGGGGAGCGTTCGGCGAGCGTCCCGGGGGCGATCCACGGCAGGTTCCAGGACGACAGCCCGGCGCGGGCCTCCGCCGCCGTGACGCGACGGCCGCCGGTGCCGGAGGGGAGCGGGGCCTGCGGTCCGTGCCGAACCTCGAGGACCCAGTTCAGCAGGGCTTCGCCGCCGGCGGCCGCGGCATCCTCGATGGGGTAGGCCACGAACTTCTCGCCGGGGGTGCCCCCGGCCACCACGATCGAACGGCCGTCGAGGACGTGCGGGTGGGGCGCGAGGCCACGCCACATGTGGACGCCGTTCCACCGCGGGGCGGTCTCGTCCGGGTGGAGCTGGGCGCGGACCGCGGAGTCGATGCCGTCGGCGCCAACCAGCACGTCGGCGTCCTCGGCCACCGGCAGCCCGCTCGACCGGTCCAGGAAATGGGCGCGGACGCCGCCCGGGGTCTCCTCGAACCGCCGGAACAGCAGGCCGGTGCGGACCGAGTCCGGGCCCAGGCGCTCCCGTACGGCAGCGAGCAGCAGCACCTGCAGCCGTCCTCGGTGGACGGAGTACTGCGGCCAGCGGTAGCCGGCCGTCCGGCCCAGCGGCTCCTCCCAGACCACCCCACCCGTCCGGTCGTGGTAGCTCAGTCGTCGCGGGGGCAACCCGGCGGTGGCCAGCTCGCCGTCGAGCCCGAGCTCGGAGAGCTCCCGGACGGCGTGCGGCAGGAGGTTGATCCCCACCCCGATCGCCTCGACCGTCCGCGCCGCTTCGCACACCAGTGGCTCGAAGCCCGCGGCGTGCAGGCTCAGGGCGCAGGTCAGTCCGGCGATGCCTCCGCCGACCACGGTCACTCGCATGCGTCTGTCTTCACCCTTCGCCGTGGCCGACCGTCTGTGACCAGCCTCGGGACATCGGCCGCGCACGTCCAATACACAGCGGTGATGGCAGCGGTCACGCTCACTGATCGCACCGGTGCTCCCTCCCCGGTCCGGCTCGGTTCCGACCGTGGTTCACACAATTCGGGCTTACACCGCCGGAGTTGATATTTTGGCGGTCATGGAGCTCCGTACACTTGAGTATTTCGTCGCGGTGGCGGAGGAGCGGTCGTTCACCAGGGCGGCGGCCCGATGTCATGTCGTGCAGCCCGCGATCAGTCAGCAGATCCAGGCCCTGGAGAAGGAGTTGGGCGAGCCGCTGTTCGAACGGCTGCCCCGGCAGGTGGTTCTCACCTCCGGCGGCACGGCCCTGCTGCCGCACGCCCGCGCCTGTCTGGCGGCGGCCGCGTCGGCCGTCAGGGAGTTCGCCGACCGTTCCGGTCTGCTCAGCGGCTCGTTCGCGTTGGGGACCGTAGGAGGGCTGGAGGGCACCATCGTTCCCCGGCTGCTCGGGGAGTACCACCGACGGTACCCGAGGGTCGCGGTGACACTCCTCGGGGCGTCGAGCCCGTCTCTCCTCGCGAAGGTGCGTGCCGGGGAGATCGACGCGGCCGTCGTCGCGGGACCGCCGGACGGCGAGCCCGCCGGCGTGGCGTCACGGGTGCTCCTGGAGGACCGTATCGTCGCGGTCCTTCCCGCCGGAAGCCGTGCCGCGGACCGTCCGATGACGCTCGACGAGGCGGTCCGGAACCCGGTCATCAGCTACAGCCCCGAGAGCGGAGTGCACGCGTACATCCGGGAGGCCTTCGCCGAGCAGTCGCTGCGGTTGGACATCGCGTACGCGACGAACGACGTCGCCCTCCAGGTCGCGCTGGTCGCCGAGGGGATCGGTGTCGCCCTGACCTCCCACGCGAGTCCGGTTCTCGCCGCCGACCCGCGGTTCGTCGTCGTGCCGCTCGAGCCCGCCATCCGGTTGCGGAAGGTGTTCGTCTGGCGCGTGGGCACCCGGCAGAGCGCGCCGTTGCGGGCCTTCCTCGACCTGTGGACGGAGCTGTCCCACCGACCGGGCGCGTGACGCCGCCACCTCGATCAGGCGGCGTCGCCCACGGGGGTGCGCGCCGCGGGCAGCCCCGCCGTGCGCAGGACCCTGCGGGCCGCGTCGACGGCGAACACCTCGCAGTGCGGCCGCCCGGCCGCCCACGCGACACCCTCCGCGCCCAGCGCGAACGCCGCCGTCGCCGTCGCGTCCGCCGCCGTGAGCGTCGGCGCGACGACCGTGAGGGAGAGCAGCCCGGTGGCGGGAAGGCCGGTCCGGGCGTCGAGGATGTGGGCGCCCCGCTCGTAGGCTCCGGAGGTGGCGACCGCCGCGTCGGTGAGCTCCAGGACCGCGCAGACCCGGCCGGCGTCCTCGGGATGGCGAACACCCACCCTCCAGGGGCCGCCGCCCACGACGACGTCGCCTCCGGCGTTCAGGCAGAACCGCCGCACCCCGGCCGCCCTCAGCAGCTCCGCTGCCCGCTGCACCGACCAGCCCTTCACGACCGCGCAGGGATCGAGCCCCCGGCCCGGCAGCCGTACGTCGAAGGCGCCGCCACTCGCTCTGCGGTACTGCTCACACAGCTCCAGGACATGGGCGAGGTCGGGGCTGACATCGGCGGTGGCCAGTTCGCCCCTGCCCAGGCGGGACACCTCGCTGTCCGGCTTGAACGGACTGAACCGCGCGTCGACTTCGCGCAGCCAGGCGAAGACCGCGTCCGCAGCGCCCTCGGGGACGTGCGCGTCGTCGACGCGGAGGGAGACCGGCAGGCCCATGACGTGCTCGACCCGGTTCACCTCAGGCGCCGCTCTTCAGGTCGAGGGCCGCCTGGAGGGACTCCCGGTAGCCGTCGCTGGTGACGGTCGCCCCCGTCACCGCGTCGATGTCGGCGCTCTGCGCCTCGAGGGTCGCCTCGACCAGCTTCGGGAGGGCCGCCGCGGTCTGCGGGTGCGGGGGCGCCTTGAGGGCCCGGACCGCGGTGATCCGGCCCGCGGTGAGGGTCACCTCGACCTGGACGTCACCCTTCTCGGTCGGGACCGTCGACCCGGCTATCACCTGCGGACCGGAAGCGGCGGTCGTCGGCGGGGCGGATGATCCGGGCGACGATTCCGGCGGTGCGGACGAGCCCGCCGAGCCCGCCGGCGGAGCGGCCGAGTTCGACGGGGGCGCGGGCGGGGAGAGTGCCTCCGCCCCGCTCGGCGGTGCCTGGGCGGACGAACCGATCGACGGTGTGTACCGCCAGATCGGGATCAGGGCCGCGACGGACAGGACCAGGGCGGGCAGCGCACGTTTCACGTGAGGATCCTCCTTGTCTGCAGTGATCAGGCTCAGCCGGCCAGGCTGAAGCGTTCGAAGTGGACCTGCCGCTCGGGGACGCCGAGCGTGCGCAGGCCGCGCAGCACGGCACCGGTCATGCCGGGCGGGCCGCAGACGTAGACGTCGCGTTCGACGAGATCGGGGACGAGCGCGGACAGCGCGTCCGGCGCCAGCGGGTCGGGCGCCGGCGGTCCGCTGATCAGATGCAGCGACGCGCCCTTGGCGGCGGCGAGCTCCCGCAGTTCGCCGTAGAGGACCGCGTCCTGTGCGGCGGAGACGCGGTAGACGAGCACGGCATGGCCGGGCAGCTCCTCCAGGAGTGCGCGGATCGGGGTGATGCCGACGCCGCCGGCGATCAGCAGGGTGTTCGGGCGGGTCCGGTGCAGCGTGGTGAAGGCGCCGTAGGGGCCTTCGGCGAAGACCCGGGTCCCCGGCTCCAGACGGCGCAGCGCCGCGGACCCCGCGCCGGACGCCTTCACCGTCAGCCTCAGGTGGGTGCCGTCGGGAGCGGCCGACAGGGAGTACGGGTTCGCCTGCCACCAGCGGTCCTTCGTCAGGAACCGCCACAGGAAGAACTGGCCCGCGCGGGCGGGGAGCCGGTCCAGATCGCGGCCCGTCAGATAGACGGAGACGACGTGCTCGGACTCGGGCACGACCGCCGACACCCGCAGCCGGTGCCGCAGGTTCCGTCGGAGGGGGAGCGCGACGCGGCCGGCGAACACCGCGCCGAGCGCGCAGACCCACAGGCCGTACCAGTACGCGGTGGCGGCCGGCGACGTGGTGAACGTGGTGCCCGCGGCGACCTGGTGGGTGAAGGCGAGGACCACCGCGACATAGGTGTAGAGATGGATGAAGTGCCAGGTCTCGTACGCGAGTCGGCGCCGCGCCCAGCGGGCCGAGGCCCCTCCGACGACCAGGATGAGGACCATCGCGACGACCGCCCGCAGGACGCCCTCGGTGGTCTCGGCCAGGTCGATCAGCTGGTCGACCGGGCCGAGCGAGGAGGACTGGGCGTAGCCGAAGGTGATGAAGACGCCGTGGCCGACGAGCGTCCACAGCAGCCCGAAGCCGGTGACGCGGTGCCAGGCGGTGAGCCGGTCCATGCCGATGCGGCGGTCGAACCACGGCAGCCGGGCGACGAGCAGCAGTTGGAAGGCCATGAACAGGGCGCCGTAGAGGCCGAAGAGGCGGCCGAGGACGATCAGCGCGTTGGAGGCGAAGCCGGCCTGGGAGAAGAAGTACCCGACGATCGCCGCGTTCGCGGCGAGCAGGACGTACAGGCCGGCCCGGGCCACCACCCGGGGGCGCAGCGCCGAAGGGGGAGCGGGCGGGGCCGGCGTCGGGGACGGCGGCGCGGATGTCGCGGGGACAGCAGCGGTCACGGGCCGGAACCTCCTGAAACGAGTGGATCAAGTGGATCGCGTAGATCACGCGGACGGAGCTGATCGAGCGGACCGAGCTGATCGAGCGGACCGAGCTGATCGAGCGGGCCGAGCTGATCGGCTGACCGAGTCGATGGAGAGAGCTTGACCGCCGGGACCTGTCGATCCCCTGTCAGGAGACTTTCAACTCCGTATCGAAGTGCCCCGGCCCTGATCAGCGGGGGCCGCGCCGCCGCGCGCGTGCCGCAAGATGGGCGGGTGGAGAAGATACGCGTGCTGGTGGTGGACGACGACCCCCCGATCGCCGACCTCGTCGCGACGGTCGCCCGCTACGAGGGCTGGGACGCCGTCACGGCCAACTCGGGGCGGGAGGCACTGCGGCTGGCCGCCGATTTCCACCCGGACATCGTCGTCCTGGACCTGATGCTGCCCGACATCGACGGCTTCGGCGTGCTCGACGGGCTGCGCGCGGCCGGGACGATGGTCCCCGTGGTGTTCCTCACCGCGCGCGACACCGTCGCCGACCGGGTCGCGGGGCTGACCCGCGGTGGTGACGACTACCTGGTCAAGCCCTTCGCCGTGGAGGAGCTGATGGCACGGCTGCGCACCGTGCTGCGGCGCAGCGCGGGGCCGGGCTTCGAGCGGTCCATCCTGCGCGTCTCCGATCTGACGATGGACGAGGACACGCGGGAAGTACGGCGCGGAGAGGACCGTTTGACACTCACACCGACCGAGTACGAGGTGCTGCGCTACCTCATGCGCAAGTCCCCGACCGTGCTCACCAAGGCGCAGATCCTCGACCACGTGTGGGAGTACGGCTTCGGCGGCCGCTCGAACGTCGTCGAGCTGGTCGTCAGCCGGCTGCGCCGCAAACTCGACGCCACCGGCACCCCGCTGATCCACACCGTCCGCGGCTTCGGCTACGTGGTCAGGGAGGCCGGCCCATGAGCGCGCGGATGCGCGACACGTACGGCAGGCTCCGCCTCGGAACCCGGCTCGCGCTCGGCCTCGGCGTGCTGTCGCTCGTGGCCTTCGCCGTCCTCGGTACGGCCCTGACCACGTACATGCGCGACTACCTCGGACACCAGCAGGTCGCCCAGCTGAAGCTCGTACAGAACATCCAGGCCAAGGACGCCGCCCAGCACGGCACGGTCAAACGGCAGCCGTACTACGGGTGGTACACGGCGGTGTACGACGTCCGCGACGGTACGGCGGCCCTGCGCCGGCCCGCCGACGTGCCGGACGACACCGCGGGGTTCACCGCCCTCGCCCAGGCGCGCGCCGACTCCGCCGGCGACGTGACGAGCACCGCGCAGATCGCGGGGAAGGGCGCCTACCGGCTGCGGGCCTGCGAGGTCGTGCCCGGGGTCGTCCTGGTCAGTGCCGCCCCGATGGCGGAGATCGAGGACACGGTGGACCAGCTGATCACGGTCCAGGTGATCGCGTTCACGGTCGCCCTGCTCGCCCTCGTCGTCTTCGGGCGGATCCTGCTGCGACGCGGCCTGAAACCGCTCAGCGACATGGCGCGCACCGCCCACGGCATCGCCTCGCACGACCTCACCGAATCGGCGGCCCGACTGCCGCTGCGCGCCGACCGGTCCGGCGGCGGACCCGAGGTCGAGGAGCTGCGCACCGCCTTCAACACGATGCTGGAGCACATCGACGACTCCCTGGCCGTGCGCGCCGAGGCCGAGCAGCGGCTGCGCCGCTTCGTCGCCGACGCCTCGCACGAACTGCGCACCCCGCTGATGTCGGTACGCGGCTACGCCGACCTGTTCCAGTACGCCGCCGCCAACGTCCCCGGGGAGCGCGACAGACACCTCGCCCGGCTGCGGTCCGAAGCCGCCCGCATGGGCGTCCTCCTCGACGACCTGCTGCTGCTCGCCCGGCTCGACGCCGCCGAGGTGGACGCTCCGCTGCGCCTGGAACCGTGCGATCTGGCGGACCTCGCCCGGCAGGCCGCCGACGCCTTCCGCGCCGCCCATCCCGGCCACCCGCTCACCGTGGACGCCGGGTCCCGGCCGCTGCCCCTGAGCCTCGACCCCGTCCGCATCCGCCAGGTGCTCGACAACCTGCTCACCAACGCGGCCGTCCACACGCCCGCCGGGACACGCGTGTCCGTCATGGTGGGCGGGACGCCGGAGGCCGCCCGGGTGGTCGTGGCCGACGCGGGGCCCGGCATCACGGACGCCGACCAGCGCCGGATCTTCGACCGCTTCTACCGGGTGGACAAGGCCCGTAGCCGCGAGAACGGCGGCAGCGGCCTCGGCCTCGCGGTGGCCCGCTCCCTGGTCGCGGCGCACGGCGGCACCTTGACCCTGCGCAGCGAACCGGGCGCCACCGCCTTCGCCCTGGAGCTTCCGCGCGTGGAGCCCTAGGGGTGCCTCGTCGCTCAGGTGTCTCGTGGTCGCCGGGGCCTGTCCGGCGGATCAGGGTGCCCGGCCTGGCCCAGCGGCCGGCGGCCGGCGGCCCGGTCCGTGCGGGCGCTGGTCCTGGTGCCCGAGCTTGTCGTCGGTGTCGCACCCGCGCCACCCTGTGCGGCCCCTGTTGCCCGAACGGCTCCTGGTTCTGCACGACCGCACACCACGGCGGCCGCTTCGTCGTGAAGAGTTGCCTCTGCGGGATCCTCTCTACCTAACAGGTAAGTAGACGGCTCGCGATGTCGGCACGGGAACGCGCGGGGCGTCCCCGCATCCGCAGGCCCGGTCCGCACCTCGCGGAACGCGGCCTCGAATGCGCGAGAACGGTGAGAGGGGGAGCCGACACCATCACCGTCCACGCATCGGGGGGCCTGTCGCTCGAGACACCCCCCGCTAGAACGTCTCGCTCGCCGAGTCGATGAGGCGGCGACGTGCGGTCTTCACGGCGGGTGCCAGCGCGGCCACCGCGCCGACCGCGGTCGCCGTGGCGATCAGGATCGCCAGGACCAGCGGCGAGGGCACGTGCGCGATGCCCGCGCCGATGCCGCTGGATCGGCCCTCCTCGTCGACGAGCCACCGGCCGAGCGCCGCTCCGGCTCCGGTGCCCAGGAGGGCGGAGACCAGCGTCGTGAGGGCCGCCGCCGTGACGGTCACCGAGCCGATCTGGCGGGGGGTGAGACCGATGGCCCGGAGGGCCAGGAGGTCGCGCATCCGGGCGCGTACACCCGCGCTGATCAGGGTGAGCAGTTCGACGAGGGCGATGAAGGCGAGGACGGCGATGAGCGCCGCGATGACTCCGCGCGGGGTGTCCAGCCGGTCCGCGGGGGTGGGAGTCTCACGGACCTCCAGGGCTTCGGTGGTCGACCCGGAGACGGCGGCCGCCACCCCCCTCGGGTCGGCCCCCGGCCGGAGGACGAGTGCGTGGAAACGCGCGCTCAGTGCCGGGGCGTCGTCCCTGAGGCTGTCGAGCGAGGTGGAGATCACCCGGCCGCCCTGGTCGGGTTCGACGCTGCGGCCCACGATGTGCAGGATCCGCGGGCGGCCCTCGACGGTCATGCGGACCCACTCCCCGACCCGTACGCCCAGGAGGTCGAGGAGTCCCTGCCCGGCGACCGCCTCGTCCGGGCCGGTCGGCGCCCGGCCCTCGACGACGGTGTGTGGGTACGGCCGGTTCCGGCTGCCCAGTCCCCGTAGGGTGATCGTCCCGGTCTGGCCGGGGACGAGGGCGACGAACTCCGCGCCGGGGAAGGCGTCTTCGACGCCGGGGACCGAGGTCAGGACCCGTTCGAGCGCCGGGTCGTCCCCCGGGCCCGGCTGCTCGGCGCGTACGGTCAGGGCGGCGGCGCGGCCCATCTGGGCGGGGTCGCTGCGGAACTGCTCGAGGGTCGACCAGGCGACGAGGGCCACGGTCATCAGGGCGATGGGGAGAGCGAGCCTGGTGATCGACCACAGGTCACGGCCGCGGCCGGAGAACGCGGAGCGCCAGCCGAGAACCAGCGCGGGTGACAGTCGCAGCGCGATGGCACGGCGGCCCAGGAGGGTGATCGGGGCGGCGGTGAGGAGCGCCGCCCTGGCGGTGGGGACGGGCGGCACCCGGCCGGCCCGCCAGGCGGCGAGCCCGGTGGCGGTGCCGATGAGAAGGACCGCGGCGCCGGGCAGTCCGGCCACGATCGCCCGGTGCCCGGGCATCTCCGGCCACAGGACCACCGCCTCCCCGATCCTGCCGGGTATCCACCGCCCGAGCGTCAGGGTGGCCGCCGTGGCGAGCCCCGCGCCGAGGATCGCGAAGCCCAGGTGCTGGACGAGGAACCCCAGGGTCACCTGGCCGGGGGTGAAGCCGATGGCCTTCAGCACCGCGATGTCCTTCAGCTGGCCCCGTACGCGTGCCCTGACCGCGCCGGAGACGGCGACCGCGGCCGCGAAGAGGGCGGCCAGGCCGAAGGCCGCGAACATCTGCCCGAGCAGCCGGTCGTCGCCGCCTCTGTCGGCCTTGGCCTCCTGCCAGTTCGTCACCCGGTCGACCCGTGGGGCGCCGAGCAGTGTCACGGCTCGCTGGACGACGTAGTCCGTGTCGTCCGGGTCCTCGAGCCGCAGGCCGACGCTCTGTCCCGCGCCGGCCGAGGCCACGTGGTCCAGTTCCCCGGGCGGCACCCAGGCGACGCCCGACCCTTGGCCGGCCCGGTAGAGGGGTTCTGCGCTCTCCGCGATCCCCACGATCCGCAGGGACAACGGTGCGCCGTCCTCGCCGGCGACCGTCACGGTCTCGCCGGGATCGGCCCACAGCGCCCGGGCGAGGGTGCTCTCCAGCACGATCTCGCCCTGCCGGCCACCGGTGGTCCCCGCCGTCAGCCACCGTCCCTCGGTGACGAGGGGGCGGGCCACCGCGGAAGGTTGGGGCGCCGTGCCCCGCAGGACGACCGGCGCCCGCGCGCCGGCCACCTCGACGGTGGCGTCGACCGTCCGGAAGGGGCCCGAGAGCGCGGCGACCTCGTCCAGGGAGGCGAGCGAGGCGAGCGAGGACGGGTCGGGATCACCGCGGGTGTGAAGCCAGATGTGCGCGCCCTGGGACTGGTTGAACACCCGCTGCCAGGGGTTGACGGCGTAGCTGAGCAGTGCCGCGGACAGCAGCAACGAGGCGATCACCCCGGCACTGGCCAGCACGGCGAACAGCGCCTCGCCCCGATGGGCGCGCAGGTCGGAGTGAGCCCACCGCAGAATGGCCCGCACGACGTACCGCCTCAGTCTCGCAGTTCGAGCACGCCGGACACTCCCGGACGTGCGGTGCCGCCGTCGCCGAGGGCCGCGTCGTCGGCCGTCCGTCCGTCGAAGAAGCTGATGACCCGGTCCGCGGCACTGGCCATGCGGGCGTCGTGGGTGACCATGAGGATGCTCTGGCCCCGCCGGTGGAAGCGCGAGAGCAACCGTGCGACATCGCGGGTCCCTTTGCTGTCGAGGCTTCCCGCGGGCTCGTCGGCGAGCAGCAACGCCGGGTCGTTGACCAGGGCGCGGGCGAGCGCGACCCGCTGTTGCTCGCCCCCGGAGAGCTCTCCCGGCATCGAGCGGTCCCTGCCCTCCAGGCCGAGTTCCTGGAGGAGTTCCGCCCTGCTCCGCCGGGCCGACCGGGGTGAGGCCCCGGCGAGGAGCGCCGGCAGTTCGATGTTGTCGGCGACGGTGAGGTTGGAGACCAGGTTGAAGAACTGGAAGACGATGCCGATGTGGCGGCGGCGCAGCATCGCCCAGCGGGCCTCCGAGTACCCGTCGACCTTCTCCCCGCCCAGCCACAGGTGTCCGCTGTCCGGCCGCTCGAGACCGCCCACGAGGTGAAGCAGGGTCGACTTTCCCGCTCCGGACGGGCCGGTGATCGCGACGAACTCACCCGGCCGCACGGTCAGGTCCACACCTCGTACCGCCTGGACTGGCGCGCTGTCGCCGTGGTGGGTCTTCGTCAGACCCTCGGCATGCACGATCGTGTCCTGTGGGGGCGCCGCGGTGGGACCTTCCGTCATTCCAGCTCCTCCTGACAACGCTCCAGCCAGTCGAGGTCGGCCTGCAGGTGCAGCATGGCACCCTCGATCAGGAGCTGGGCGATCTTGTTGCCACGGTCCTCCGAAGCGGCGAGCCTGGAGAGGGTGCGCATGGTGTTCAGGTGCTGGCGCCGCTGCTTGTTGATCAGGGTGATCGGATCGGCGAGTCCCGACAACGGGGCCAGCGCGAGTTTCATGAAGAACTCGTCGCGCACCCTCGGCTCGTCGGCGGTCTCCTCGAACCACGCGGAGACGGCTTCCCGCCCCGCTTCCGTCAACCGGTACGTCCGCTTGTTGGGGCGACCGGACTGTTCGACATCCTCACCCTCGATGAGACCGCTCTTCTCCAGCCGCCCGAGCGTCACGTAGACCTGGCCGACGTTCGGCTGAGGGTATGCGGAGCCGAGGAGTTGTTCAAGGCCCTGCTTGAGCTCGTAACCGTGGGCTGGGCCCCGGGTGAGGAGTGCCAGCAGCTGCTGCCGCACACGCTCCCCCTTCTGTGTCGTTCCGGAACCCGATGCCGGACCTGAGACCGTATGACCAGGTGACGGCGCTGTCATCCGGCGGTCCAGTATCGCCGATTCCCCGGGCTCGACCTATGCCACGATGGTCCACGTCGCGTCCGGGACCACGTCCAGGAGGAACCTATGCGGTGGATACGGGCCGTGAGGAGGGGCGTTCTCGCGGCGGCGATCGTGCTGGCCGGGTACTCCGGCGTCGCGCAGGGTCCCGCGGAGCCCTCGGCAGAGGGCCGGGGACCGCTGACCTTCGTCACGGCGGGAGACCTCACCCGCTACCTGTCTCCGCTGGTCGACGAGTGGAACAGCGGGCATCCGGACGAGCGGGTCACCCTCGTCGAGCTGCCGGACTCGGCCGACGAGACCCGGGCGCAGATGCTCAGCGAACTGCGCTCCGGCAGCAGCCGGTTCGACGTGCTCAACCTCGACGTGGCCTGGACCTCGGAGTTCGCCGCGGCGGGTCTGATCAGCCCCCTGGAGCGCGACCGCTTCGCACTCGACGCCTTTCTGCGCCCCGTGGTCGACACGGCCACGTTCGACGGGAGGCTGTACGCCGTCCCGTACGTGACCAACGCGGGGCTGCTCTACTACCGCAAGGACGTCCTGGACGCGGCCGGCGAGAAGCCGCCGAGGACCTGGGCCGAGCTGGCCCGCCAGGCGCGCACGCTCGCTCCCCGGCACGGCCTCGAGGGGTACGCGGGCCAGTTCCTCCCCTACGAGGGGCTGACCGTGAACGTCACCGAGGCGATCCAGTCCGCGGGCGGCACCGTCCTGCGTGACGACGGCACGACGGTCGCGGTCGACTCGGACGCGGCGCGGGCGGGCCTCGCGTTCCTCGCGGACGGGCTGCGCGAGGGCTGGATACCCCCGGAGGCCCTGCGGTACAAGGAGGAGGAGTCCCGTGCCGCCTTCGAGGAGGGGCGTCTCCTCTTCCTGCGGAACTGGCCGTACGTCTACACGGACGCCAACGGCCCGGGATCGAAGGTCGCGGGACGCTTCGGCGCCGTGCCGCTGCCCGGTCTCGACGGGCCGGGCACGAGCGTGCTCGGCGGATCGAACCTCGCCGTGTCCGCCCGTTCGAGGAACGCCGACACGGCTGCCGACTTCATCGCGTACCTGACGAGCGAGCCGGTGCAGCGCCGGGTCCTGACGCGGGGCGCTCTGCCGCCGGTGAGGGCCTCGCTCTACGACGACCCGTCCCTCGTCGCGTCCCACCCCTATCTCCCGATCCTCCGGGAGAGCGTGCTCGCGGCCGTGCCTCGTCCCAAGAGCGCGCGGTACGACCAGGTGAGCCTGGTCGTCCAGGCGATCGGCCAGGACGTGCTGGGGCTCCGCGACACACCTGAGGAAGCCGTGCGGCGGCTGACGCGCGAGCTGGGCGCCGTCTCCAGCGGTTCTTGAGGGGTTCCTGAACGCTGCGAGGTTCCTGAGCCTTCCCCTGCGCTCGTCCTGTCTGCCCAATCGGGCATCTCCGCAAGCAAGTTCTGCAGCCTCGTTGACATCACGCCGTCATGGCTACTTAACATGAATGCATAGCAGAGGCTCCCGTTCGGGTGCTCTCGCCTTCACTGCAGACAGGTCGACGCGAGATGCTCAGCACTCTTACGGCCCATGCCGGCCGCTCTTCCGGCGCCCACGCCACCACCCCCTGGTGGCGGGACGCGGTGATCTACCAGGTCTACGTCCGCAGCTTCCTCGACAGCACCGGGGACGGCGTCGGAGACCTCGCCGGCGTCCGCGCCGGCCTTCCCTACCTGAGGAAGCTGGGCGTCGACGGCATCTGGCTGAGCCCGTTCTATCCCTCCCCGCAGCACGATCACGGCTACGACGTCGCGGACTACCAGAACGTCGACCCCGTGTACGGCGACCTCGCCGAGTTCGAACGCCTGGTGACGCAGGCCCATCGGCTCGGGCTCAAGCTGCTGATCGACATCGTTCCCAACCACTGCTCGACCGAGCACCGGTGGTTCCGTGAGGCCCTGGCCGCCGGACCCGGAAGCCGCGCCCGGTCACGGTTCCACTTCGCCCCGGGCCGAGGCCCGGACGGGGACGAGCCGCCGAACAACTGGCACGCGATGTTCGGCGGTCCCGCCTGGACCCGGGTCACGGAACCGGACGGCACCCCCGGCGAGTGGTACCTCCACCTCTTCACACCCGAACAGCCGGACCTCAACTGGCGCGACCCGCGCGTGGGCGAGCACTTCGAGCAGGTGCTGCGTTTCTGGCTGGACCGCGGAGTGGACGGATTCCGCATCGACGTCGCCGCCGGCCTCCACAAGCACCCCGACCTCCCCGACTCGGACGATCCGACGGCGGACGAGCGCACCCGCGACTCGGTCAATCCACTGGCCTGGAACCAGCCCGAGGTCCACGACGTGTGGCGTCGCTGGCGCGCCGTGTGCGAGGAGTACACGGCATCCGACGGCATCGAACGGCTGCTCGTGGGCGAGGTGTCGGTCCCGAGCGCACGTGAACACGCCCTGTACGTAAGGCCGGACGAACTGCACCAGGCGTTCTTCTTCGATCTGCTCAGCGCCCCCTGGGACGCCGCCGCCTTCCGGGCCGTCATCGACGAGGCCCTCCGCGACATCGCCGGCACGGGATCCACGGTCACCTGGGTCCTCAACAACCACGACCAGGTCCGCACCGTCACCCGGTACGCGGGTGGCCCCGGTGCCGAGCACGTCGGCGCCGCGCGCGCCCGCGCGGCGGCGCTCCTCATGCTGGCGCTCCCGGGCGCCGCCTACGTCTACCAGGGTGAGGAACTCGGGCTGCCCGAGGTGCTCGACCTGCCCGACGACGTGCTGACGGACCCCATCTTCCGCCGCACGGGAAGCCGCGCCAGGATCCGGGACGGCTGCCGCGTCCCCCTTCCCTGGTCGGGCCAGGCGTCGCCCTTCGGGTTCAGCGACGGCGCGGCCGGCGTGCGCACCTGGCTGCCGCAGCCGGAGTGGTTCGCCGAGTACGCCACCGACCGCGCCCTCGCCGACACCCGGTCGTTCTGGCACCTCTACCGCGAGGGACTCCAACTGCGGCGCGAATTGCCCCAGTTGGGAGAAGGGGCGTTGCGCTGGCTGGAGGCGCCACCCCAGGTGCTCGCCATGGCCCGTGGCGACGGCCTGGTCTGCGCCGTGAACTTCGGCTCCGAGACCGTCCCCGCCCCGGTGCCCGGTGCGCCGCTGCTGGCCAGCGGACCCTGCCCAGCCGGTGAACTCCCCGGGGCGACCGCCGCCTGGTGGTCCACCGACACCCCCGACACCTGACCCGCCCCGTTCCGTCCCGCTCCATTCCGTCCTACTCCGTCCCGCCCCGTCTCTCCCCGTCCCGCCCCGTTCCGTCCCGCTCCATTCCGTCCTACTCCGTCCCGCCCCGTCTCTCCCCGTCCCGCCCCGTTCCGTCCCGCTCCATTCCGTTCCCGAAGGAAGGATGGACCGTCATGAGACGATCCGCCGCCACGACCCTCCGTACCACCGGCACCGTCTCCGCCGTGCTGGCCCTGGCGCTCACCGCCACCGCCTGCGGTGGAGACGGGGAACCCGCCGCCGACGGCGAACTCAGCGGAAAGACCGTCACCGTGGCCGGTGTCTGGACCGGTAGCGAGCAGAAGAACTTCAAGAAGGTGCTCGACGCCTTCAGCGAGAAGACCGGCGCCAAGACCGTCTTCGTGCCCTCCGGCGACAACGTCTCCACCTTCGTCGGCAGCAAGATCGAGGGCGGCAACGCCCCCGACGTGGTGCTCGTCCCGCAGGTCGGCGTCCTCCAGCAGTTCGCCAAGGCGGGCTGGCTCCAGCCGCTCTCCGAGAAGACCACGGAGACCGCCACCGCGGGCCTGGCCCCCGTATGGAAGAACTACGGCACGGTCGACGGGAAGTACTACGGGCTCTACTTCAAGGCGGCCCACAAGTCCACCATCTGGTACGCCCCCGAGGCGCTGACCCAGGCCGGGGTGAACGAGCCCAAGAGCTGGGACGAGCTCCTCACGGCGGGACGGACGCTCGCGGACTCCGGCCGCCCCGCCTTCGCCGTCGCCGGAGAGGACGGCTGGACGCTGACCGACTGGTTCGAGAACGTCTACCTCTCCCAGGCCGGACCGGAGAAGTACGACCAGCTCGCCCAGCACAAGCTCAAGTGGACGGACCAGAGCGTCGTCACAGCCCTCTCGACGCTCGCCGTGGTCTTCAAGGACAAGCAACTCGTGGCCGGCGGAGCCCAGGGGGCCCTGCAGACCGACTTCCCCGGCTCCGTGGAGAAGGTCTTCGGTCCGAAGCCCGAGGCCGGCATGGTCTACGAAGGCGACTTCGTCGGCGGCGTCGCCAAGGACGAGTTCGGCAAGAAGCCCGGCGAGGACGCCAAGTTCTTCCCGTTCCCCGCGGTCGCCGCGGGCGCCCCGCCCGTGGTCAGCGGCGGGGACGCCGCCGTGGTCCTCAAGGACGCCGAGAACGCCGCGGCCGGCATGAAGCTCCTCGAGTTCCTCGCCACCCCGGAAGCGGCCGAGGTCTGGGCCGGGGCCGGCGGCTTCCTCTCCCCGAACAAGAACGTCAAGCCCGAGGCCTACGGGGACGCCACCACGCGCGCGACCGCCGCCTCGCTCGTCGCCGCCGGAGACTCGGTGCGCTTCGACATGTCCGACCAGGCCCCCGCGGCCTTCGGCGGCACCAAGGGCGCCGGCGAGTGGAAGATCCTCCAGGACTTCCTGCGCGACCCCTCGAACCCGAAGGCGACCGCGGCGGCTCTGGAGGCCGCGGCGGCCAAGGCGTACGGGAACTGAGGCCGCCCGGTCATGGCCGACACCCCGAAGGCACGCGCCGCGGCGAACCCGCGGCGCCGTGCCCTGCGCAGAAGGCGCCTGCTCGGCGCGCTCTTCGTCCTCCCGGCCCTGCTGCTCCTGGGGGCACTGGTCGTCTACCCCGTCGTGTACTCCGTCGGGCGCAGTCTCTTCGACGCGAGCGGCGACCGCTTCGTGGGCGCCGGGAACTACCTGGAGATGTTCCAGGACCCTGCCACGCAGAAGGCCCTGCGCAACAGCGTGATCTGGGTCGTCGTCGCGCCCGTGCTGCTCACCGGGCTCGGACTCGTCCTCGCCGTCCTCACCGAGAAGGTGCGGTGGGCCACCGCGTTCAAACTCGTCCTGTTCCTCCCCATGGCCGTGTCCTTCCTCGCGGCGGGCATCATCTTCCGCCTCGCCTACGACCAGGACCCCGACCGGGGCGTACTCAACGCGGCGATCGTCGGCGTCCACGACACGATCGTCGAACCGTCCCCGTACCCGACGGCGCGTGCTCGTGAGGGCAAGAACCTGAACGGCAGTCCGGGCGAGGGCTACACCACCGTCGAGGTCCGGCCCGGGGACGGCATCGCCCTGCCCTTCGTCGGCGTCGCACCCGAGGCCGTGCCCCCGAGGGCGGCGCCCGCGCGGACGCCGGAGCCGTCGGCGGGAAGCCTGTCGGGCGCCGTGTACCTGGACTTCACGCCCGGAGCCGGCGGCCGGCAGGGCCAGATCGACACGAAGGAGAAGGGCCTTCCCGGCGTGACGGTCGAGGTGCTGCGCGGAGGCACGGTCGTCGGATCCGCGGAGACGGGCGACGACGGCTCGTTCCGCTTCGCCGGCCTCGGCGACGACGCCTATGCGCTGCGGATCCCCGCGTCCAACTTCGCCGCCGGCTACACCGGTGTCGACTGGCTGGGACCGAGCCTGGTCACCGCCGCCGTCATCGGCGCCTACCTGTGGGTCTGGACCGGATTCTCGATGGTCCTGATCGGCGCGGGGCTCGCGGCCATCCCGCGCGACGCCCTGGAGGCGGCCCGGGTGGACGGCGCGAACGAGGGCCAGATCTTCCGCAAGATCACGGTTCCGCTGCTCGCCCCCGTGCTCACCGTCGTCTTCGTGACCCTCGTCATCAACGTCATGAAGGTGTTCGACCTCGTCTACATCATCGCCCCGGGACCCGTACAGGAGGACGCCAACGTCCTGGCCACGCGCATGTGGCTGGTCTCCTTCGGCGGCGGCAACGACCAGGGCCTCGGCAGCGCGCTCAGCGTCCTGCTCCTCGCCCTCGTCGTACCGGCGATGATCTTCAACATCCGGCGCTTCCGGAAGGGCGGATCATGAGCAGCCACACCGGAACGAGAAGCGGTACGGGCGGGAGGAGCCGCGGTGCGAGGAGAAGCCGCACCGGGCCGACCCGGTGGCTGGGCAGCTCCGTGGTCCAGGCCTTCCTGGTCCTCGTGGCCCTCGTCTGGATCACCCCGCTCGCGGGGCTCTTCCTCTCCTCGCTGCGCTCGGAGCAGGACAACGCCTCGAAGGGCTGGTGGACGTCGCTCGTCGACCCCGCCCAGCTCTCGGTCGACAACTACCGCGCCCTGTTCGAGGATTCCGGTCTCGTCTCGGCCTTCTGGAACACGGTCCTCATCTCGGTGCCGACGACCATGCTCGTCGTCGGCATCGCGGCCCTCGCGGGATACGCCTTCGCCTGGCTGAGCTTCCCGGGCCGGGACGCCGTCTTCCTCGTGGTCGTCGGCCTCCTCGTGGTGCCCGTCCAGATCGGCCTGCTGCCGGTGGCCAAACTCTTCGGTGCGGTCGGCCTCTTCGGCACCGTCGCGGGTGTGATCCTCTTCCACGTGGCGTACGGGCTGCCCTTCGCCGTCTTCCTGCTGCGCAACTACTTCGCGGAGATCCCGAAGGAGATGCTGGAGGCGGCACGCCTGGACGGCGGCAGCGAGTGGCGGATCTTCCTGCGACTGATCCTGCCGCTCGGCCGTCCCGCCGTCGCCAGCCTGGCGATCTTCCAGTTCCTCTGGGTGTGGAACGACATGCTCGTGGCCCTGCTGTTCGCCGACAGCGAGTCGCAGCCGCTGACCGTGGCGCTCCAGTCCCAGATGAGGCAGTTCGGCAGCAACATCGGCGTCCTGGCACCGGGTGCCTTCCTCTCGCTCGTCGTACCGCTGGTCGTGTTCTTCGCCTTCCAGAAGCACTTCGTCCAGGGAGTGATGGCCGGCTCGGTGAAGTAGCGAGGACGAGGTGCCGGCCCGAGCGGTGGGGGAGTCCCGCGGCGCGGGCCGGTGAGGGGCGTACCGGTCGCCTACTTCTCGACGGTGTAGCGCAGTTGCGCGAAACCGCCGAGGTCGGCGACCGAGTCCAGGCGCAGCGGGACGTCCTCGACCAGCTCTCCGAAGAGCCGGTGTCCGGAGCCGATCAGGACCGGGGCGACGCTGATGACGAACCCGTCGACGCGTCCGGCGCGGATGAAGCTCTGGATGAGACGTCCGCCGTCGGGGTAGACGTGCTCGCTCCCCCGCTGGTCGAGATCGGCGACGAGGCCGTCCATGTCCCGGTAGACGGTGACGCGCCGGTCGACGTCCTCGGGGAGGGTGGTGCTCAGGACGCCGACGTGACGGTCGCCGAAGTGCCAGTTCTCCTCGCCGAAGCCGATGACCTTGTCGTAGGTGTTCCGTCCCATGATCACGGTGTCGATCGAGTCGAGGAACTCGAAGAAGCCCATGTCGCCGACGGCCTCGCCGCGCGAGGTCAGCCATGCGATGTCGTCGTCGGGGCGGGCGATGTAGCCGTCGAGACTGGTACCGATGAAGACGGTGGCGGAGAAGGTCACGGGGTCCTCCTGAGCAGGTGGTCGAGGTCGTCGTGGAGCAGGTCGGCGGGATCGCCTTCTCCGGTGAGGGCCCATCGGAGGAGGGAGCCGTGGATGGTGATCTGGACGGCGCGCGCCGTGCGCGGCACGTCCGAGCCCGGCGGAAGCTCGCCCGCCGCGACGGCGTCGGTGAGCAGCCCGCGCAGGGCCGCGTCGACCGTGCGGGAGTGCGCGGCGGCATGCGCGCGGAACTCCGGGTCCGAAAGGTCGAGTTGGAGCATGCTGAGGTGGTTCGCCATCTCCTCGGGGGTCGACATGTGACCGACGAACTCCTCGGCGACCGCGTGCAGCGCCGCCAGGGGGGAGTCGTGCGCGGCCCGCGCCCTCTCGTAGGGGATGGCCGCGTCCGCGGCGGCGTGCGAAGCGAACGCCAGGAGGAGGCCCCGCTTCGACCCGAAGCGCTGCGACAGCGTCGCCGGGGCGACGCCCGCTTCGGCGCCGACGAGCGCCAGTGTGAGCCTGGACGGCCCGTGAGCGCCGATGGCCCGCGCGGTGGCGGCGAGGATCTCGGTGTCGCTGGTCGTACGCGGTCGCGGCATGGGTGCCTCCCTCTCGCGACCGACTCTAGCACTGTTTATAAATGGCCATTCATTTATAAACCGGTCCGCGCGTGTGCTCGCGCACTGAGAGCCCTTCCGGGCTACCGCCGGAAGGGCTCGCGGAGGTCAGTGACCGGCGGGGGCGGGCGAGATCTGCCGGATGAGGCCGAGCATGTCCGGGGCGACCCACTCCTCGGCGATCCTGTCGCCTTCGACGCGGTAGACCTCGATGCTGCCGAAGCGGACCCGCCGGCCGGTGGCCTCGATCTGCTGGAACGCGCCCAGGTGCGTCCCCTCGAAGTGGAGCAGCACCGTCACCTTGTCGCCGACGCCGAAGACGTCCTGGATGTCGATCTTCAGGTCGGGGAAGGCGTCCTTCATCGCCTGCGTGCCCAGGCGCCAGACGTCGCGCCCGACCAGCGGCTCGGAGAGCCCGGGAACGTTGGCGATGAAGTCCTCCGTCAGCAGGTGCTCGGCCGCGTCGAGGTCGCCGCTCTCCACGGCCCGGTACGCGGTGTGCAACAGGGCCGTGTTGTTCTCGGGTGCGGTGGTCATGTCCGTAGTCCTTTCCGGGGGCCTTCCCGTGAGCTCGGTGAACGCTCCGGGTCGGGATGTCACCCAGTACAGACCCTGACGTCGCGGCAAGGTCAAGCCGCTCGTGCCGACGTGAACAGTGCAAGGCAATGAGCCATCGGCGCAGGGGAGTTGCCGGAGTGCCGCGATAGGTTGAGGGTGTGACCGACATCGAATCGCGCATCGACACCTCCCGGCCGCACACCGCCCGGATCTGGAACTACTGGACCGGCGGCAAGGACAACTACCCGGTCGACCGGGAGGCCGGCGACCGGATCCGAGAGCTGCACCCCGGGATCGGGGAGTACGCGAAGGCGGACCGGCTGTTCCTGGGGCGGGCGGTGCGACACCTGGCCGAGCACGAGGGCATCCGGCAGTTCCTGGACATCGGGACGGGGCTGCCGAGCGCCGACAACACGCACGAGGTCGCCCAGCGCGTCGCCCCCGACGCGCGGGTCGTGTACGTGGACAACGACCCGCTCGTGCTCGCGCACGCCCGCGCCCTGCTGGTCGGGACGCCCGAGGGACGTACCGACTACCTGGACGCCGATCTCCGGGACGTCGACACGATCCTGGCCGCGGCGTCGAAGACGCTCGATCTCTCGCAGCCGGTCGCGCTGATGCTGCTCGGGGTGGTCATCTTCGTCGAGGGCGACGAGGAGTCGTACGCGATCGTCCGCCGGCTCATGGACGCGCTGGCGCCCGGCAGTCACCTCGTCCTGTCCCACACGGTCAAGCACCCCGCGATGGCGGACGTCGACGCGGCGGTGGCGTTCTGGAACGAGCACGGCACGCCGAAGCTCACCCAGCGGACCCCTGCCGCCGTCGCACGCTACTTCGACGGCCTGGAGCTGCTCGAGCCGGGGGTGGTGTCCTGCTCGGCGTGGCGGCCGGAGACCGCGACGCCGGACGTCGCGATGTACGCGGGCGTCGGACGGAAGTGAAGGCAGGCGGGAAGGGGTAGGCGGGCAAGCGCGGGCGAGAACGCGCGGGCGAGAACGGCCGGGCGTCGGGGTGAAGGCCGTCAGGCGGTGTCGTCCTGCAGCAGGGTCAGTTGGTGCTCGACGGCCGCGGTGAGCCGCTCCTCGTCGTCCGTGGCCAGCAGATCGAGCAAGGCGCCCCGCAGCAGGGCGAGGGCGAGGGTGCGGCGGGTGGTGCCTGCCTCGCTGTCCCTTTCGGAGGGCGGTTGGAGGGCTGCCAGGAAGCGGAGCCAGTCATCGACTGTCGCTCGGGCGAAACCGGCCCAGGCTCCGTCGGGCTGCACGAGGGAGCGTGTATACGCCTCGGCCCAGAGGCGTAGCAGCGGGCGGTGTTCCTTCGCGGCGAGCCAGGTCCAGATGCGTTCGACGGCCGGGACGAGTCCGGCGGGCTGATCGGGCTGATCGGGTCGATCGGGTCGATCGGGGTGGTCGGGTTCGCCGGCTCGGTCCAGGAGTGCGAGCTCGTCGGCGCGTGCGCGCGTGAGCAGCGCGCGAAGAAGGCCGTCCTTGCTCCCGAAGAGGAAGAGCAGGACCCGTGGGCTGGAGCCGATGGCCTCGGCCAGCGGGCGCAGTGACAGGTCGGCCAGGCCGTGGGTGAGCGCGTACCGGTACGCGGCTTCCAGCAGCTCGTTCTGTCGGGCGGAGGGGTTTGGCGCTTCCTGGGGCATGCGGTTAGCCTAACTGAAACAACTGTTTCAGTGGTGTGGTGGAACGATCGCGGGGCCAGGAGAGCAGCTCATGTCGCAGCAGGATCAGAAGCAGGTCGTCGTGCGTCGCGCCGACCGTCCCGGCGACCTGGGATGGGTGGTGATGGCGCACGGCGAGTCGTACGACCGGCAGTTCGGCTGGAACACCGACTTCGAGGCCCTGGTCGCCGGGATCGTCGCCGACTACGGCGCCCGGCACGACCCGGCCCGCGAAGCGGGCTGGATCGCCGAGGTCGACGGCCGGCGTGTGGGCTGTGTGTTCCTCGTCGCGGGCGATCGGCCCAAGCTGGCCAAGCTGCGGATCCTGCTCGTCACCCCGGAGGGCAGGGGGCTCCGCCTCGGCACGCGCTTGGTCGAGGAGTGCCTCGCCTTCGCCCGCGAGGCGGGCTACGAGCGCGTGACGTTGTGGACCAACGACGTGCTGACGGCGGCGCGCAGGATCTACCAGAGCTTCGGATTCACCCTCGCCGACGAGGAGCGCCACCACAGCTACGGCCACGACCTCGTCGGTCAGAACTGGACGCTCGACCTGCGTGCCGACGGAGCCGACGCCGCACGCTGACCTGCGGCGTCGAAGCGACGGCGCCGCCAACCTGTCGTCCGTGCCCGGCGTTCGTGCCCGCCGTCCGTGCTCGGCGTCTGGGCCCCTCGTCCGTGCCCGTCGCCCGGCCCGCCGTCCGTGCCCGCCGTCCTTCTCAGCGCAGCACTTTGACCATCAGGCGTTCCCCGCTCACCCGTCGGACAGCAGGTCTCCGGGTTCCCCCGTGTCGACGAAACCCCGGCGCCGCGCCCGGGGGCCGACCCGCACCGACCGCCGCTCGCACGCGCCCTCGTCCCCGGGGAGACCGGCGGCCATCCCGGCGGACCGGCCGTCCAGCGACGCGGCGATGTTGTACGCGGCCGGCGACGTCAGGCGCGCACGCCACCGGTCCTCCCCGCCGTCGTGCCATTCCGCGAGCCCGGCCTTGAAGGCGTGAGGTGCCTCGCGCAGTGCGGCGAGGCGAACGTCCCGCCACAACAGCCAGTCGCATCGCATCAGGCGTGGGCCTTCCCGGAGTGGCGGATCGAGGTCGAACTCGTGGTCGCACAGGGGTTGTCAGTGCAATTTCACATTACTATGTTACACCGCACACGGTTCGATGAACCTCCGTCAAACACCGTGCGCACCACAACAGTTCTCGTCACCTCCCCAGTGACGTGCCCCCACCACTCATGGAGTTCTGTTGTCCATCCACAGACGTGTGCGTTCGTCCCTGCTCACCTCCGCCGTCGCGGTGACCCTCCTGGCCTCCTCGGGCCAGACCGGGGCCTCCGCGGCCGACGCGGACGCCCGCGCCACCGCTGTCCCCGCCGCGCCGACCGGCGCCCCGGCCCCACGGGCCGAGCACGGAACCAACCCGTTCGACGAGGTGGAGCGCCTCGCCACCGCTCCCCGCAAGACCTTCGGGCCCGCGCCCGCCCCCGGCGGCCTGGCCACCGGGCGCGTCCCCGGCCGGGCCCCGGTCGCCACCGCCACTGCCGCGCGTACCCTCACGGCCGGCACCGGGACGACCGCCGCAGGCGTTCCCTGCACGCTCGACGGGATCACCGGGCTCGGCCCCGAGCAGTTCGCCGACTTCCTCGCCGACCCCGCGGTCCTCGCCGACGGTTGTCTGCGCGGACTCATCTGGACCTGGGACGCCCGGCTCGCTCCCGTCATGTCCGATGCCCACGTCCAGGCCGTCGCCCGCCGGATATCCGGCCTTGCCGCCGCCCATGACGGCCGCAACTCCTCCCACCTGGAGGAGATGTTCACCTACCTGCACGCCGTCGCGTACCACGACTACTCCCGCGACGAGATCGACACCACCGACGCGCCCACCGTGAACGCCGTCCGCCAGGCCGTCGCCGACTTCGGCAACGCGGCCCGCACGTTCGACGTCACGAAGAGCAACGCCCTCACCCTGCGCGAGGCCCTCTACGCGGCCAGCGCCCCCGGACTCCGGCAGCACCAGCTCGGTCTGATCACGCGTGTCCTCGCCACCATGGACCCCTCGCACACCGCCACCCACCTCGACCCGTCCTGGGCCGGGGCCGCGCTCGCCGCGCTCTCGGTCAACTACCTGGGCGTCTACCCGGGCAACCAGGACGCCGCCTTCCAGGCCGCGGCCGCCGCCGACCCGGCGTACCGCGCCGTCTTCAAGGCCTTCGCCGGCTACGGCCACCTGAAGGGCACCGCCAACGACTGGGTCGCCCGCGACGCCCTCGGCGAGTACGGCCGCTTCGGCGAGATCCCGAGCCTGCGGACGGAGATCTCCGCCGGACTCGGCGGCCTGCTCGGCCAGGCGGTCACCACCTTCGGCCGCGGCAGCCAGCAGTGGGCCAAGGTCGTCTCCTGGCTCAACTACTTCGACGCGTGCAAGCCGTACGGCGTCTGCAAGGCGGACATCGAAGCGCAGATCTTCCCGTACACGTACACCTACGACAACGGCGCGATCAAGGTCCGCACGGGGCTCGACCGGGCCACCGTCGACCAGCTCTACTACGCGAGCAAGCAGGTCAAGGCCCAGTTCCACCGCGTGGTCGGCACGGACCAGCCGCTCGCGGGCGACCCCAACACCACCCTCACCATCGTCCTGTACGGCTCGCGGGCCGACTACGAGAACTACCACCCCATTCTGACCGGGATGGACACCGACAACGGCGGCATCTACATCGAGCGCGGCGCCACCTTCTACACCTACCAGCGCCGGGTCCCGCAGGACTCCTCGCTGACGCTCGAAGAGCTCTTCCGCCACGAGTACACCCACTACCTCAACGGCCGCTACGCCGTCCCCGGCTTCTTCGGCGAGGGCCCCTGGTACCAGGGAGACCGCACCACCTTCATGGACGAGGGCACCGCCGAGTTCTTCGACGGCGCCACCCGCAGCGACGGCATCAAGGTCCGCAAGTCCCTGGTCCGCGGCATCATCAACGACACCGCGGGCGGCGGCCCCCGGATGAACCTCCGGCAGATCCTCAACGCCACCTACGACGGCGACGGCTTCCGCTTCTACAACTACGCGGGAACGTTCTTCGAGTTCCTCTGGAACGAGAAGCCCTCCCTGATCCGCGAGATGTACACCCACCTGCGGAACAACGACGTCGCCGCGTACGACGCCTGGCGCGTCCGTCTCGGCTCCGACGCGGGCCTCCAGAGCGACTACAACCGCTTCCTCGACACCCAGATCGCCCAGGTCGACACGCTGTACGTGCCCAACACCACGTTCACCCCCAACGCCCAGCTGCGCGACGCGGCCCTGGCCACCGTGAAGTCCACCTTCGCCGCCGCCACCTACAACACCCCCGACTGCGTCGAGAACGGCGAGCCGGGCAAGCGCCGGTTCGTCTGCACCGGCCGGATCACCGCCAACCTGTCCGACGCCGGCAGCGCTGACCAGAACTTCAAGGACATGTCCGAGACGGTCGACTACTTCATCCTCGACCGGGCCGGCGCCGCCTCCAACAACCTGGCCGACATGAACTGTTCCTTCGGACCGATCGACATCTGGTCCACCAGGGTCGCCGGCACGGCCGGCTTCAGTTGTGAGGGCCCCCTCCGCAGCTGACCCGCCCCTGGCTCACCCCGAGCCCGCCCTCCTGTCCGGGCCGGTCACTCCACGAGGGGGTACCGGCCCGGCGCTCGACCCGAAATCCCGTCCCGGAGGCCGTACTTCGTGAGCACCACCCCGCACACGGTCCGCACCACCGACTACCACACCGCCGGCGAACCCTTCCGGATCGTCGACGAGGACCTGCCCCCGATCCCCGGCGACACCGTCACCGAGCGCCGCGCCACCGCCCTCACGACCGGCGGATCGGGCACGGACCCGCGCCCCGGCCCCCTCGACGACCTGCGCCGTCTCCTGTCCCGCGAGCCGCGCGGGCACGCGGGCATGTACGGCGGCTTCGTGGTGCCGCCCGACGACGACGGCGCCCACTTCGGCGTGCTGTTCTGGCACAAGGACGGCTACTCCACCGCCTGCGGCCACGGCACGATGGCTCTCGGCGCCTGGGCCGTCGACACGGGTCGCGTCCCCGCCCCCGACGACGGCGCCGTCTCCGTGCGGATCGACGTGCCCTCCGGCCGCGTCACCGCCGCCGTGCACCGCACGGAGGGCCGCACCACCGGCGTCACCTTCCGCAACGTCCCGACCCGCGTCGTCGCCCGCGACGTGAAGGTGAACACCACGCTCGGCACCGTCGACGCCGACCTCGCCGACTCCGGCGCCCTCTACGTCTCCGTCGCCGCCCGCGACCTCGGCCTCGACGTCTCCGTGCGCGCGCTGCCCGAACTCGTGCGCGCCGGACGGGAGATCCGTGCCGCGCTCCCCGCATACGACGTGTACGGCGTCATCCTGTACGAGGAGCTCCCCGACACCCCCGAGGGACTCCACCAGCGCAACGTCACCGTCTTCGCCGACGGGCAGATCGACCGCTCGCCCTGCGGCTCGGGCACCTCCGCGCGTCTCGCCCTCCTCGGCGACGACGGACGTCTCGCCGTCGGGGCCACCCTGCGGCACGAGTCCGTCGTCGGCACCGTCTTCACCGGACGCCTCCTCGCGGAGGGGATCACCGAGATCAGCGGAACCACCCACCGCACCGGCACCCACGCCTTCGTCCTCGACCCGGACGACGCCCTGGGAGCGGGGTTCCTCCTGTGAGCCCGCCCCTCCTCCTCGACGCCGCGACGATCGCCCGCCTCATGAGTCCGGCGGCGGTCACCGACGTCATCGCCGACGTCCTGCGGGCCGGACTCGACCCCGACGCGGGACCTCCCCGCACGGCCGTGTCCGTCCCCGCCGGTGAACTCCTCCTGATGCCGGCGGCCTACGGCCCGTTCGCCGGCGTCAAGGTCGCGGGAGTCGCCCCCGGCAACCCGGAGCGCGGTCTGCCCCGCATCACCGGCTCCTACCTCCTGCTCGACGGCGCCGACCTCAGGCCGCTCGCCCTCCTCGACGGAGCCGCGCTCACCGAGCTGCGCACGCCGGCCGTCTCCGCCCTCGCCGTCCGCTCCCTCACACCGGACGACCGGCCCCTGCGCCTCGTCCTCTTCGGGGCGGGCCCCCAGGCGTACGGCCACCTGGAGGCCGTCCTCGCCGTCCGCGAGATCGCCGAGGCGGTCGTCGTCGCACGCGGGCCGGTCGGCGGGCGCGCCCTCGCCGGGTACGCGCGGACCCTCGGTGTGCCCGCCCGCACCGGCACGCCCGACGAGGTGGCCGGCGCGGACCTCGTCGTCTGCTGCACCACGGCCCGGGAACCGCTCTTCGACGGAACCCTGGTGGCACCCGGCGCCACCGTCGTCGCCGTCGGCTCGCACGAGCCGAGCGCCCGCGAGACCGACACCGCGCTCGTGGTCCGGTCCGAGGTCCACGTCGAGGCGCGGACCGCCGCGCTGCGGGAGGCGGGCGACCTGCTCGTCCCGATCGCCGAGGGGGCGATCGGGGCCGACCACATCGCGGGAGACCTCGCGGATCTGGTCACCGGCCGCAGGGCACCGGCGGCCGGGCGTCCGCGCTTCTTCAAGAGCGTGGGCATGGCCTGGGAGGACCTCGCCGTCGCCACCGCCCTGTACAAGGCGGCCCGTCCGTCCTGAGCACACCCGCGCCCCGGTCCCGCGCGCAGGCGGAACCGGGGCGCCGGTGTGCTCAGCCGGCGCGTTCGCGTGCTCAGTCGGGGCGTTCGCGTGCTTGACCGGCGTGTTCGGGTGCTTGACCGGGGCGTTCGGGTGGAGCCCTCGCGGACGCCTCGATGGATCCCTTGGCGAGGGTCTCGACGGGGGTCTTGGCAGCCGGTGTGCAATGTGAAATATTACTGCCGTGCCCACGAGAGATACCTCGGACGTCATCGTCATCGGCGCCGGCGTGGTCGGCGCGGCCTGCGCCCACTACGCGGCCCTCGCCGGCCTCTCCGTCACCGTCGTCGACCGAGGCTACGTCGCCGGCGGCACGACCGGAGCGGGCGAGGGAAACCTCCTGGTCTCCGACAAGGAACCCGGCCCCGAACTCGAACTCGCCCTCCTCTCCACCACGCTGTGGACCGAACTCGCCGACAGGCTCCCACCTGCCGTCGAGTACGAGGCCAAGGGAGGCCTGGTCGTCGCCTCCGACGAGACGGGACTGCGCGCCCTGCGGGAGTTCGCCTCCCGCCAGGAGAAAGCGGGTGTCGTCGCGCACGAGGTGCCCGGTGACCGGCTCCACGACCTGGAGCCCCACCTCGCACCGGGCCTCACCGGCGGCTTCCACTACCCCCAGGACGCCCAGGTGATGCCCGCCCACGCTGCCGCGCAGCTCCTCCGAGCCGCCGGCGACCGGGTCCGCCTCGCGCCGGGAGAGGAGGTCACCGGCCTCCTCACCGGCGCGGGCGGAGCGGTCCGCGGAGTACGGACCGCCACCCGCGAACTCCACGCCCCGTACGTCGTGAACGCCGCGGGCACCTGGGGCGGCGCCCTCGCCGACCTCGCCGGAGTCCACCTGCCCGTCCTGCCCCGGCGCGGCTTCGTCCTCGTCACCGAACCCCTGCCGCGCATCGTCCGCCACAAGGTGTACGCCGCCGACTACGTGGCCGACGTGGCCAGCGGCTCCGCCGCGCTCCAGACCTCGGCCGTCGTCGAGGGAACCCCCGCCGGACCCGTCCTCATCGGCGCCAGCCGCGAGCGCGTCGGCTTCGACCGGACCCTCTCCACCGAGGTCCTGCGCCGCCTCGCCGCCGGGGCCACCGCACTGTTCCCCGTCCTCGGCACCGTACGGGCCATCCGCACCTACCTCGGCTTCCGCCCCTACCTGCCCGACCATCTGCCGGCCATCGGGCCCGACCCGCGCGTCCCCGGCCTGCTGCACGCCTGCGGTCACGAGGGCGCGGGAATCGGTCTCGCACCGGCGACGGGACAGATCGTCGCCGCCTGCATGACCGGCGCCGAACCTCCCCTCGACCTCCGCCCGTTCCGCCCCGAGCGCTTCGACGCCACCGCATCCTGAGGCGCGCATCCACCGTCACGAGAGGAGGGCCCGTGGCCCGTACCCCCATCGGCCTCGTCGGGGCAGAGCCCGATCCGCCGTTCGAGATCACCTTCGACGGCCGGCCCGTCCTGGCCCTGCCGGGCCAGACCCTCGCCGCCGCCCTGTGGGGCGCGGGCATCCTGGCCTGGCGCACCACGCGGGACGGAGGCCGCCCGCGCGGCGCGTTCTGCGGCATCGGCCAGTGCTACGACTGCCTCGCCACCGTCAACGGACAGCCCAACCGCCGCGCCTGCCTGGTCCCGGCCCGACCCGGCGACGCGATCACCACCCAGGAAGGGCACGGCCATGACAGCCTCGGCGTCTGAACCCGAAGACGCGGCCGACCCTGGCCGACCCTCACGCGCGCCCTACGACCTCGTCGTCGTCGGCGCGGGCTCCGCAGGGCTCGCGGGAGCCGTCGCCGCCGCCGAACTCGGACTCTCCGTAGCCCTGTTGGACGCCTCGGCCCAGCCCGGCGGACAGTTCTACCGGCACCCGGCTCCCGCCCTGGGCGCGCAACGGCCCGAGGCCCTCCACCACCACTGGTCCGCCTTCGCCGAACTGCGCCGACGCCTGGAGTCCAGCGGTGCCCACCACCTGACCGGGCATCATGTGTGGTCCGTCATCAAGGAGACCGACGGGACATGGACGGCGCACGCCCTCACCGGCACGGACGGAGACGCGGACGCGCCCGTCCGCGTCCGGGCCCGTGCCCTGCTCCTCGCCACCGGCGCCTACGAGCGCCAACTCCCCTTTCCCGGCTGGACCCTGCCCGGCGTCGTGGGCGCCGGGGGAGCGCAGGCCATGCTCAAGTCCGGGCTCGCGCTGCCCGGCCGGAGCATCGTCGTGGCCGGCAGCGGCCCCCTCCTCCTCGCCGTCGCCTCGTCCCTCGCTTCGGCGGGGGCGAGGGTGCCGGCGGTGGTCGAGGCGGCGGGGTACCTGCGGTACGGGCGCACCCCGCGGGCGCTCGTCACCAACCCGGGCAAGGCGGTCGAGGCCCTCGTCCACTCGGCCGCGCTGGTCCGGCACCGGGTGCCCGTACGGCTGCGCAGAGCGGTGACCGAGGTGCACGGCACCGACCGGGTGGAGGCCGTCACGGTGAGCCGCCTGGACCGCGAGTGGCGGCCCGTACGGGGGACGGGCCGCCGGATCGCCTGCGACGCCCTCGCCGTCGGCCACGGCCTCGTGCCCCAGATCGAGCTGGCCGTGGCGGTCGGCTGCGCCACCCGCGCGCTGCCCGACGGCACCCTGGGCCTGGCCCTGGACGACCTCCAGGAGAGCTCGGTGCCCGGCCTGTGGGCCGCGGGCGAGACCGGGGGAGTGGGAGGCGCCGAACTGGCGAGGACCGAGGGCGAGTTGGCGGGCCGGGCGATCGCCGCGCGGCTCCTCGGCCGCCCCGCCCGGGCCGAGGCGACCGCCGGACTCCGGCGGCGCCGGGACCGCATGCGTGCCTTCGCCGACGTCATGTCCGCCGCGCACGCCCCCGGCCCCGGCTGGACCGGATGGCTGACCGACGACACGGACGTGTGCCGCTGCGAGGAGGTCCCCGCGGGCAGGGTCCGCGAGGCGGTCGCCGAGTGCGGCGCACGCGACGCACGGACCGTCAAACTCCTCACCCGGGCCGGCATGGGTTGGTGTCAGGGCCGGATGTGCGGGACGGCCGTGGCGTGCCTCGTGGCCGCCGGAGGAGCCCCCGAACCGCCCGCCGAACGCCGCCCGTTCGCCGTCCCCGTCGCTGTCGACGCTGGCCGGACTCGAAGGGCCGCCGCAGGAACCGGCTCGGGCGTGCGACGACCCGACTGACCCTGTCTCCTCCTGAGCCGCCACACCCGCTACACCCACAGCACCCACCACCCGTTACACCTCACCGAAAGGTCGTAGAGATGAACGCCACCACCTGGACCACCGACCGCCCCTGGCGCGGCATCATGGTCGCCACCACCCTGCCCTTCAAGGAAGACCTCTCCGTCGACTACGACGCCTACGCCGAGCACGTCGCCTGGCTGATCGCCAACGGCTGCGACGGCGTCGTCCCGAACGGCTCCCTCGGCGAGTACCAGACCCTCACCGCCGACGAGCGCGCCCGGGTCGTCCGTACCGCCGTCGAAGCCGCGGGCGACGGAGCCAGGGTCATGCCGGGCGTCGCCGCCTACGGCAGCGCCGAGTCCCGCCGCTGGGCCGAACAGGCAGCCGAGGCCGGCTGCGGCTCCGTCCTGCTGCTGCCGCCCAACGCCTACCGCGCCGACGAGCGCTCCGTCATCGCCCACTACGCGGACGTGGCCGGGGTCGGCATCCCGGTCGTCGCGTACAACAACCCGATCGACACCAAGGTCGACCTCGTCCCGAGCCTGCTGGCGAAGCTGCACGCCGACGGCAGCATCGTCGCCGTGAAGGAGTTCAGCGGAGACGTCCGCAGGGGATACGAGATCGCCGAACTCGCTCCGGAGCTCGACCTGCTGATCGGCGCCGACGACGTCCTCCTGGAACTGGCCCTGGCCGGTGCGGTCGGCTGGATCGCCGGCTACCCCAACGCCCTCCCCGCCAGCTGCGTCGAGCTGTACAGGGCCGCCGTGGCCGGCGACCTGGCGACCGCCCGGCCGCTCTACTCCTCGTTGCACTCCCTGCTGCGCTGGGACTCCAAGGTCGAGTTCGTCCAGTGCATCAAGCTGTCCATGGACATCGCAGGCCGTCCCGGCGGACCCACCCGCCCCCCGCGCCTCCCGCTCACCGGCGCCACCGAGACCGCCGTGCGTACCGCCACCGAGAAGGCCGTCGCCGACGGTCACCGCTGACCGGCCCCACCGCCCCGGACCCGCTGACCGGCCCCACCGCCCGGACCCGCTGACCGGATCCACCGCCCGGACCCGCTGACCGGACCCATCGAACGGACCGAAAGGAACTCCGCGTGCGTACGCGTCATGTCTTCCACGCAGTCGACTCCCACACCGAGGGAATGCCCACCCGGGTCATCACCGGAGGCGTCGGTGTGATCCCCGGGGCCACCATGGCCGAGCGCAGGCTCCACTTCATCGAGCACCTCGACCACCTCAGGACGCTCCTGATGTTCGAGCCGCGCGGGCACGCGGCCATGAGCGGCGCCATCCTCCAGCCGCCCACCCGCCCCGACGCCGACTACGGCGTCCTCTACATCGAGGTGTCGGGCCTCCTGCCGATGTGCGGCCACGGCACCATCGGCGTCGCCACCGTCCTCGTCGAGACCGGCATGGTGCCCGTCGCCGAACCGGTCACCACGGTCCGCCTGGACACCCCGGCGGGACTCGTCTCCGTCGACGTCCAGGTGGAGGACGGCGCGGCGAAGTCCGCCACCTTCACCAACGTGCCCGCCTTCTCCGTGGGTCTGGACCGCGCCGTGGACGTCCCCGGATTCGGCAAGGTCACCTACGACCTCGCCTTCGGCGGCAACTTCTACGCCTTCGTGTCCCTCGACGACCTCGGGCTGCCCTTCGACCGCGATCGCAAGGACGACCTGCTCACCGCCGGACTCGCGATCATGGACGCGATCAACGCATCCCCGGACCGTCCCGTACACCCCACCCGGCCGGAGATCGCCGGACTCAAGCACGTCTACCTCACGGCACCCGGCTCCGATGCCACGCACTCGCGGCACGCGATGGCCATCCACCCGGGCTGGTTCGACCGCTCCCCGTGCGGCACCGGGACCAGCGCGCGCATGGCCCAGCTCCACGCACGGGGCGAACTCCCGCTCGACCGCGACTTCGTCAACGAGTCCTTCATCGGCACCCGGTTCACCGGCCGGCTCACCGCCGGGACGGAGGTCGGCGGCCTGCCCGCCGTCGTCCCCACCGTCACCGGCCGCGCCTGGATCACCGGCACCGCCCAGTACTTCCTCGACCCGGACGACCCCTTCCCCGGAGGCTTCCTCCTGTGATCACCGACGTGTCCACCCTCGTCTCGTACAACCCGGCCGACCCGGCCGACGTACTCGTCAGCCTCCCGGCCCCCGGCGCCTTCGCGGCCGCCGACGCCGTCGAGCGCGCCCGCGCCGCCCAGCCCGGCTGGCAGCGCGCCGGAGCCGCCACCCGCTCGGCCGCGCTCGGAGCCGTCGCCACGGCCCTGGACGCCGCGGCCGACGAACTCGCCGATCTCGCCGTACGCGAGGTCGGCAAGCCCCTCACCGAGGCCAGGGCCGAGATCGCGCGCACCGTCGCGATCTGGCGCTACTACGCCCAGGCGCCGTTCGAGCCCACCGGCTCCGTCCACGAGACCGCGACAGGCCCCGGACTTCTCCTGAGCCGGCGCCGCCCCCACGGAGTGGCCGGGCTCGTCACGCCCTGGAACTTCCCCTTCGCCATCCCGAGCTGGAAGGCCGCCCCCGCCCTCGCGGTCGGCAACACGGTCGTCCTCAAACCGGCACCCGAAGCCACCGCGTGCGCCCAGCGCCTCGCCGAGATCGTCCGACAGACCCTGCCCGACCACGTGTTCACCGTCCTGCCGGGCGGCCCCACCGAGGGCAACGCCCTCGTCTCCGCCGCCGACGTCGTCTCCTTCACCGGCTCCACACCCGTGGGCCGGGCCGTCGTCCGCGCGGCGACGGCCCGGGGCATCCCCGTGCAGGCCGAGATGGGCGGCCTGAACGCGGCCATCGTCCTGCCCGACGCGGACATCGGGCAGGCGGCGGCCCACATCGCCGCCGCGGTCGCCGGGTTCGCGGGCCAGAAGTGCACCGCCACCAGCCGGATCGTCGCGGTCGGGGCCGCCCTCGACCCCCTGCGCGAAGCCCTCGCCGAGGCCTTCCGGGCCGTCCGGGTCGGCGACCCCGCCGACCAGGAGACCGTGTGCGGGCCGCTCGTCCACGAGGGCGCGCGCGAGCGGGTCGTCGAGTCCTGGCAGGGGCTGCCCGTCCTCGCCGGCGCCACCGTACCGACGACACCCGGCTGGTACGCGGCCCCCACCCTCGTCGAGAAGGTCCCGCCGGGGCACCGACTGCTCAACGAGGAGGTCTTCGGACCCGTCGCCGCGCTGCTCCCCGCCGACGACCTCGCCCACGCGGTACGGATCACCAACTCCGTGCCGTACGGCCTCGTCACCTCGGTCCACACGGCCGACCTCGACGCGGCCCTGTACGGGCTCGACCTGGTCGACACCGGCATGGTCCGGATCAACGCCCCCTCCACCGGCGTCGACTTCCACCTGCCGTTCGGCGGCGCCAAGCAGTCCGGCCACGGCCCCCGCGAGCAGGGGCGGGCGGCCCTCGAGTTCTACACGTCCTCCCGCACGTACACCCTGGCACCCGCGGGCGCGGCGACGTGACATCGTACGGTGGTGACGCGGAACGAACCGAAGGGATCACCACCTCCATGGGGCACCTGACCCAGCGCGACCTGAACGCTTCCCGGGAGCGGCTGCGCGACCAGGTCGCCCATGCCCTGCGCGCCGCACTGATCTCCGGCGAGCTGCGGCCGGGCGTGGTGTACTCGGCCCCCACCCTGGCCGAGGACTTCGGGATCTCCGCCACCCCCGTGCGTGAGGCGATGCTCGACCTGGCCCGTGAGGGTCTGGTCGAGCCCGTCCGCAACAAGGGGTTCAGGGTCACCGAGGTCGACGAACGCGACCTCGACCAGTACACGGAGATCCGCGCGCTCATCGAGATCCCGACGGTGGTCCGCGTCACCCGGTCCGCCACGCGCGAGGAGCTGGAGGCACTGCGGCCGGTGGCCGAGGAGATCGTGCGCGCCGCGCGTGAGCACGACCTCATCGGCTACCTGGAGGCCGACCGGCTCTTCCACCTCACCCTCCTCGGCCTCGCGGGCAACGAGCGCCTCGTCGAGACCGTCGGTGACCTGCGCAAGCGGTCGCGCCTGTACGGGCTCACCGCCCTCGACGAGAGCGGTGACCTCATCCCGTCGGCCGAGGAGCACCTGGAACTCCTCGACCTGATGCTCGCCGGGGACGCCGAGGGCGCGGAGGCGTGCATGACCCGGCACCTGGGACACGTCCGTTCCCTCTGGGCCAGGAGCGGGGGACCGGCCGGGGGCTAGGTGGTGCCCGTCCTGGTCACGGCCGGGCGGCGCGCCTACCGTGCCGGTGTGCTGCCCCGTACGACCGCCTCCGCCGGGAGCAGCAGCCCGCTCGTGGGAGCGGCGGCGGGGTCCTCGACGGCGGTGATCAGCCGGGTGACGAGGGCGTGGGCGATGGCGGACAGGGGCAGACGCACGCTGGTGAGGGCCGGCTGGATCAGGGTGCAGTGCGGCATGTCGTTGAACCCGGCGACGGCGACGTCCACTCCGACGGTGAGGCCGGCCGCCCGGACCGCGTGGTAGGCGGCGAGGGCGAGCCAGTCGTTCGCGCACACCAGGGCGGTCGGACGGTCGGGGCCGACGAGCAGACGCCGCAGGGCCTGGGAGAGCGCGGCCGGATCGTCCTCGGGCACGCCGACCTCGAAGGCGCCGTCGGGCGCCCCGGCCGCGGCCTGCTGGAGCCCTGCCCGCCGGTCGGCGAGCCAGGGCAGCGAGGCCGCGGAGTTCACGTAACAGATCCTGCGGTGGCCCTGCTCGATCAGGAGGCCCACCAGGGCGGCCGTGGCGGCCGCGGAGTCGATGTCCACCCAGTTCTGCGGGCGGCCGGGGGCCGTGCGGCCGAAGGCGGCGAACGGGAAGCCGGCCTCGGCGAGCACGTCGACGCGGGGGTCGTCGTGCACGACGTCGGAGAGGACGAACCCGTCGACCTGCCGGGCCGCGATCAGCCCGTTGAAGGACTTGGCGACCTCCGCGACGCCCTGCTGGGGGTCGCAGCGGAACAGCAGGATGCGGTGGCCGACGGCGTCGGCGGCGCTCACAAGGGCTTGGAGGAAGCCGCCCATCAGGGGGTTGGGGTCCGCGGGGTTGTCGGCGGGGGCGGGATAGCCGATGACCTTGCGGGTGCCGGTGCGCAGACTGCGGGCGGACTGATCGGGCTGGTAGCCGAGTTCGTCGATGGCGGCGGTGACCCGGGCGAGGGTGGTGTCGCGCAGCCGGTGGGGGGCGTTGAGGGCGTTCGAGACGGTCTGGCGGGAGACTCCCGCCGCGCGTGCGACGTCCTCGATGGTCACCTGTCGAGCGGTCATCGTTCCTCTGGGGGCGCTGGTCGGAGGGGCTGGGGACGGCGGACGGCCGTCCCCGGCCCCTCCGTCGTTCAGTGCTCTCGGGTCAGGGTGAGCAGGCCGCCGGTCGGCACCGTCACCGGGTTCACCCCGGGGACGAGGTCGAGCACGGTCTCGGACAGGATCTCACCACCGCAGTCCTGGACGAGGGCGAGGGCCCGCTCCTGCCCGCTGGCGACCAGCAGCACCGTGTGGTCGCGGTCCGCGTTGGCGACGAGCAGGGTCGACGGGCCGTCCGTGCCGTCGCGGTCCGGGAGGGCGACGGGCAGCGGCGCGTAGCGCGCGACCACGGTGGTGCGGTCGTCGCGGGCGCTGACCAGGGGATAGCCGAGGTCCGGACGGGCGGGCTCCAGGTCGCCGAGCTGGAGGACGTCGGCGTGGCGGCGGAAGACACCGAGCCAGAAGCGCAGGGCGGCGAGCCGGCCGGGGGTCTCCGCGGTGAGGTCGACGGAGATCTGCGGCACCGAGAACAGCGCGTTGATCAGGTGGACCGCCACGGACTCGGGCGTTTCGGCGGAGTTCCACATGATCATGTCGGCGTGGACGGCGAGCGGTCCCGCGGTCAGCCGGCAGTCGACGGTGCGCTGACGGTTCTCGGCGGGGCTCAGCGGGCAGTCGGTGGCGCGGACCATGGTGGCGTACGGCCAGAGGCTCGGGCTCACGTACGGCTGGCGGTGTTCGACGATCACGTCCGGCCGGGTGCGGCGCAGGCGGGCGTCGAGCTCGGCGAGGAGCCGGCGCAGGCCTTCGTGGACGGTGACGTGGTCGGCGCCGGCCGGTGCGGGCGGCGGGTCGGCGACGGCGAAGCGGTCGATGAAGTCGAGCTTCACCCCGTCCATGCCCCACTCCTCGACGGCCCGGCAGATCGTGTCGGTCAGATGGTTCCGGACCTCGGGGTGACGGGGGTCGAGGACGGCCGCCTCCAGGTGGGGCTCCTCGCGCAGGACCTTGTCCTTGAAGCGGTCCCAGGCGTCGTCGTGCCGGCCGATGAACGGCAGCGCGTACCAGAGGAGATAGGCGAGGCCGCGCCGATGGACCTCGTCCACATGGGCCCTGAGGTCGGGGAAGGCCGCCGGGTTGGGCTCCCAGTCGCCGCAGTGGCCGTAGCCGCGCGTGCGGTCGGCGGTCTGCCAGCCGTCGTCGACGATGATGCTCTCGCAGCCGAGGCCGGCGGCGAGCGCGGCCTGCCGCTCGACCGCGGCGGTGTCGACGTTCTGGTGGAGGCTGTACCAGGTGGAGTAGGCGGGCATCCGGGCGGCCGGCGCCACCCCGGGGTGGTCCACACCCTCGGCCCACCAGTCGGTGACGGCCCGCAGGGTGGCGGCGAAGTGGCGGCCGCTGAGGTCGATCCGCAGCCGCATCGGCGGCCCGTCCGGGGCGAGGTCCTGCTCGACGGTGAAGGCGAACTCCCCGCTCTCCTCCACGACACCGGCGCCGACGCGCACGGGCCCGGTGGTCTCCCCGGCGGCGGCCGTGCACAGGGCGCGGTCGTGGGCGCCGACGAGGCTGGCGACGGGGGCGCCGAGGGCGAGCGAGACCGTCCGGGGGGTGATCCAGGACGGCGGCAGCCAGCGGGAGGCGTCGGTGTCCGGGGTCCAGTAGGCGGTGGCTCCGACGCAGGGCACACGCCACTCGGCGCGCAGGGTGACGGCCTCCGCCGCCGTGACCTCGATCAGGGCCACGCCGTCCCGGACCTCGGCGACGGTGGCCTCCCACCGGTCGCCGCCGAACCCGGTGAGATGGAGGGCGAGCGGGTCTCCGGAGGGGTGGAACAGGCCTGTGGCGAGCGGGCGGTGGACGACGGCGCCGGGAGCCCCTCCGGTCGGGGCGCCCGGTCGCCAGGCCGGGACGGGCTGCTGGGGGTCGGGCTGGTCGGGATCGAGCTGCTGGGGATCGGGCTGCTGGGGGTCGAGCTGGTCCGGGTCGGGCCGCTGGGGATCGGGCCTTCGGGAAACGGGCTGTCGGGGGTCGGCGTCGCGCCGGGGACCGGAGCCCTGGTGAGGAGCGTCCTGCGCGGAGACGGTCTTCGGATCGGTGGTCACGGTGGTCACTCCTTGGTGGCCCCGGCGAGCAGGCCGGAGATGAACTGGCGTTGCAGGACGAGGAAGAGGGCCATCACGGGGACGGCGGCGATGGCACCGGCGAGCAGGACCTGCGCGTAGTCGGTGGTCGACAGACCCTGCAGGGTGGCGGTCGCGACGGGCAGCGTGTACATCTCGGGGCTGCGCAGCGCGATCAGCGGCCAGACGAACTGGTTCCAGCCGCCGAGGAAGACGAACAGCGCGAGTGCCGCGATGATCGGCCGGTTGACCGGGATGACGATCCGCCACAGCACGCGCAGTTCGCCCGCGCCGTCGACGCGGGCCGCGTCCAGGAGCTCGTCGGGCATCGAGCGCAGCGCCTGCCGCATCAGGAAGATGCCGAACGGGGTCACCAGACCGGGCAGGACGACGGACTCGTACGAGTCGATCAGACCCAGGTCCATCATCATCTGGAAGACCGGGATCAGCATCACCGCGTCGGGGATGACCAGTGTGCTGAGCAGCAGGACGAAGAACAGGTTGCGCCCGCGGAAGTCGAACTTGGCGAAGGCGTACCCGGCGAGGACCGAGACGACGACCGCGCCGACGGTCTGGAGGCCCGCCACCACAAGGGTGTTGACGAGGACGCGCGTGAGGCCGATGGACTCCTCGAGACCCTGGAGGTTCTCCATCAGGTGGCCGCCCGGCAGCAGCTTCGGCGGCCAGGAGAACACGTCCTTGTCGTCCTGGGTGGCGGCCATGGCGAGCCACCAGAACGGTCCGACGCAGAGCCCGAAGGCACCCGCGAGCAGCACGGTGAGCAGGGGGCCGCGGAGCTTCACCGGCGCTCTCCCATCAGGCGGACCTGCAGGATGCCGAGGACGGACACGATCAGCGCGAGCGCGTAGGCGAGGGCCGAGGCGTAGCCGAAGTCGAAGTACTTGAAGCCGTTGTTGTAGAGATACATGGTGACCGTGAGGGTGGAGTTGTCGGGGCCGCCGCCGGTGAGGACGTACGGCTCGTCGAAGAGCTGCAGGGTGCCGATGGTCGAGAGCACCACCGTGAGCAGGAGGATCGGCCGCAGCTGGGGCAGAGTGATGGCGAGGAAGCGGCGGACCGGTCCCGCGCCGTCGACCATCGCCGCCTCGTACAACTCCTTGGGGATGCCCTGGAGGCCGGCGAGGTACATCACTGCGTTGTAGCCGGTGTAGTGCCAGGTGATGACGAGGACGACGCCGACGCGGGCCCAGAAGGGGCTGCCGAGCCAGTTCACCCGGTCGATGCCGAACAGGGAGAGGACCCAGTTCAACAGTCCCGCGTCGTGGTTCAGGATCACGGAGAACATCACGCCGGCCGCGACCAGGCCGGTCAGCGAGGGGACGAAGACGCCGAGTCGCCACAGCGGACGCAGCCGGACCTTGGTGGAGTTGAGCCCGAGGGCGACGAGCAGCGCGAGGCCGAGCATCAACGGCACCTGGACGACCAGGATCAGCGCGGTGTTCCTCAAAGCGGTCCAGAACAGCGGATCGTCAAGCAGGCGACGGTAGTTGGCGAGCCCGGCGAACCGCCGCGCGTCGCCGTTGCCGGTCGTGAGACTGATCCAGAACGAGGCCGCGATGGGGTACGCCTTGAAGACCGTGAAGCCCAGGACCGCGGGCATGATCAGCAGGTACGGGACGGAGGCGCGGGTCAGCAGCCGGCGCCGGCCGGTGCGGGCGCCGCCGGGGAGGGCCCTGCCGGGGAGGCGGTGGCCGCGGCGACCGGCGTGCGGGCCGGCCGAGGCGGCGGGCGCTCCGGCGGGGGCGCTTTCGGACGGGGCGAGGGACATGGTCAGGCCGCCTGCTGCCGACCGGTCTGCCGGGCGAGTTGCCCGGCCGCGGCCTTCAGCGCCTCGGCCGGGTCGGCGCCCTTGATCAGCACCTGGCTCTGGGCGTCGGCGGCGAGCTTCAGGGCGCGGCTGTAGTCACCGGTGAAGTTGGTCGCGCCCGAACCGGAGCCGAGCGAGGTGACGAAGGACCGCAGCACCTGCTGACCTCCGTAGAAGGGGTGGGGTGCGCTGAACTTCGGGTCCGAGTAGGCCCCCTTGAGGGCGGGGAAGACGCCGCCGGAGGCGAACATCCGGTTGATCTCGGCCGGCTTGGTCAGCGCGTACTCGACGAAGCGCCAGGCGGCCTTGCGGCGCTTGCTGGTGGCGGAGACGGTCAGATACGTGGAGTTGACGATGGCGCTGCGCCCGCCCCCGGGGACGGCGGCGGGCGGCTGCATCACACGCCACTTGCCGCTCTGCGCGGGGAACTTGGTGGCCAGGTACTCGACGGCCCAGGCGGGGTACGGGGCGGTGGCGAGCCTCCCCTGGCCGACGAGGCGCTTCCAGGTGCCCTGGCCTGCCGTGTCGGCGAGCAGACCGCCGTCGTTGAGCCGCTTGATGACGGTGAGGGCCCGCACCGCCTCCGGGGAGGCGAGCGTGACCCTTCCCTCCGCGTCGAAGTATAAGGCTCCCTGGAGCTGCATCAGGTTCTGGAAGAAGTCCATGTCCTGGGTGGTGCCGGGCTTGTCGAGCCCGAGCAGCTGGGCGCCGGTGGCGGCACGGATCTTCGGCCCGGCGGCTATCAGGTCGTCCCAGCTGGTGAGGGAGGCGGGATCTACCCCGGCCTTCTCGAAGTAGTCGTGCCGGTAGAACAGCCCGAGGGGGTTGACCTCCCAGGGGAGGGCGTGGACGGCTCGGTCCTTGCCCACGACGGTCGGCCACAGACCCTCGACGAAGGCGTCCTTGTGCCGGTCCGCGCCGAGTCTCGACAGGTCGGCGAGGCCGTCGGGGAACTTCTCCAGGTAACCGGGGAGGTAGTCGACCCCGATGTGCAGGACGTCGGCGATCCCCTTGCCGCCCGAGGCGAGACCGACGGTGATCTTGTCCCAGATGGCGGGGTTGCCCACGTCCTGGATGTCGACCTCGATGCCGGGGTTGTCCCGTTCGAAGGAGGGGACGACGCCGCGCAGGGCCTCGGCCGCGGTGGTCCAGCTCCAGACGGTGATCTTCCCGCTGTCGCCGTCGGCACCGGTGGCACCGCCGCCCGAGCCGCCACCGCCGCAGGCGGCCAGGCCGAGCCCGGCGGCGGAGGCGGTGGCCAGGTGAAGGATCTGTCGTCGGGTCAGCTGGTGGGACATGTCGGCTCCTGGACGTCGGTACGGGGGTGGGCGTCGGTGCTGCTTTCGGCGGTGCGGTCGGTGCTGGTGCTGGTGCTGGTGCTGGTGCTGGTGCTGGGGTTGGCCCTGAGGTTGGCCCTGGTGCTGGAGGTGCTGGAGGTGCTGGAGGTGCTGGAGGTGCTGTGGGTGAGGGTGCGCAGTGCCTCCGCGAAGAGGTCCGCCGCCGCGGCGGGCGGGGTGGAGGCATGGGGCGAGAGCCGGATCCACTGCTCTCGGCGCGTGACGATCACCCCGGCCCCTTCGAGCGTGCGATGGACGGTGGCGGGGTCATGGCCGGGGAGACGGAAGGTGCCGATTCCGCCGCGCTCCCGGGGGGCGAGCCCGTCCGACAGGACCTCGGCGCCCGCCTGCCGCGCCCGGTCGAGCAACTCCGCGAGGGTGGACCGGATCCGGGCACCGACGACGGCCGGGCCACCCTGGTCGAGCAGGTGGTCCACGGCCGCGCCGATGGCCGCGGCGGCCGGGAAGTCCGGATTGGTGGCCAGATGGGCGGCGGCGCCGGGGAGGGAGGGCGCCGGATGCCGTACGGCGAAGGGCTCCGTGACACCGGCCCAGCCGCCGAGCCCGGGAGCGAGACGCTCGCCGCACCGGTCGCGGACAAGGAGCAGCGCGGCGCCCCAGCCGGCCCGTAGCCACTTCTGGCCGCCGCTCACGAGGACGTCGGCGGCGTCGGCTTCGAGCGGGACGGCACCGAGCCCCTGGACCGCGTCGACGATCAGGAGCCGGTCGGGTCCGAGGACCTCCTTGAGAGCGGCGAGCGGGGCCATATGACCGGTGAGCGAATCCACGGCGCTGACGGTGAGGGCGGTGACGTCGGGCGTGAGGTGGCGGCGCAGAAGATCGGCGGTGACGTGCCGCTGTCCGTCCGGGTCGACGTGACGGACGTCCGGCCCGCCGCGGCCGGCGAAGCGAAGCCAGGGATAGACGTTGGCGGGGAACTCCCCACGGGGTACGAGCACGGTGCCGGGACCCTGGAGTGCGGCGGCCACGGTGAACAGGCCGTTGCTGGTGGACGGGGCGAGGGCGATCTCGTGGGGCCGGGCGTCGAGGAGCCGCGCGGCGGAGGCCCGGGCGGCGTCGCCGAGGGCGAACAGACGGTCGAGGTCGGCGGGGTCCGCGCGGCCGGCCAGCGCGGTCGCGGCGGCGAGCGCGGCGGCGGCCCTGCGCGAGAGCGGGCCGATCCTGGCGTGGTCGAGGTAGCCCGGCATCGGACCGCGATCGGGGGTGGCCCGGCCGGGGGCCGCGCGGGTGGCGGCATCGGCTGAGTCGGGGATTTGAGCGTTCAAATTCAGTCCCTCAAAGTGCCCACTGCGTGACGATCGTGGGATTTGAAGGTTCACATTAGAGAGACGGAGTCGCCCCGGCAAGAGTTCCTACGAGGTGAACTGCCGCAGCCGGGACTGTGGTTGGTTGGCCTACCGGTGGCCGGGGGCCTGTCCGCCGTCGCCGTCGCCGTCGCCGTCGCCGTCGCCGTCGGTGTCGGTGTCACCGGTGACGGTGGCGGTGGCGGTGGCGGTACGGGGCAGCGTGGTCGTCGCGAGGAAGTCGTCGAGCATCGCGCCCTGTACCTCCTCCGGGAAGCTGGCGGGGTCGAAGAGGGCCTGGACGACGAGGCCGTGCGTGAAGGCGACGGCGGTGGCGGCGAGTTGTTCCAGGTCGGTGTCTGCCGGGAGTTCGCCGAGGTCGCGCGCGGCTTCCAGGTGGGGCAGGAGGGCCGAACGCAGCCGCGTGTAGCGGTCGGCCTGCTCCTTGGCGAGGCCGTCGTCCGCGAGGGAGAGGTCCCAGGAGCTGACCCAGATGCGGTTGCGGGCGGTGTCACCCGGAGTCAGCGGCAGGATGTCCAGCAGCATGACGCGCACGGTGGCGAGACCCGCGCCGGGGCGGGCCCGGCGGGGACGTTCCGCGGTGCGCTTCTCCAACAGGTCCAGGGCGTGGGTGATCAGGGCCCGTTTGGTCGGGAAGTAGTGCATGAGCATCCCGGTCGAGACGCCCATGGCGGTGGCGACGGCGCGCAGGGTCAGTCCGCCGAACCCCTTGTCGGCGAGGACCTGCCACACCGTCTCGGATACGTCCTCGCGGCGGGCGTCACGGTCTCCAGGTGCAGGCGGCATCCTGCTAGCTTACGTACCGAACGCTTGTTACGTACCGAGGGAGCGCTGCTCACATGTTCACTCTGCCCATCGGCGATCAGGCCCGGCTCCGCCCTCTGGAGCCCTGGCAGGCACCGGAGTTCCTCGCCCACATCGACCGGGCGCGGGACGCCGTCGACCCGTGGATCCCCTGGGCGACGTTCAGCACCGACCTGCCGTCCGCCAAGGCCACCCTCCAGCGCTACGCCGACCGGCTGGCCACCGACAACGGCGGGATCTTCGGCATCTGGCTGGACGGCACGCTGGTCGGCGGCGTCATGTTCACCCGCTTCGACAGCGTCTCCGGCGTGTGTGAGATCGGCTGCTGGCTCGAGAAGGCGGGGGAGGGGCGGGGCCTGGTGAACCGGGCCTGCCGGACCCTGATCGACTGGGCCTTCACCGAGCGCGGGATGAGCCGGGTCGAGTGGTGGGTCGCGGCGCACAACACCCGCAGCATCGGGGCCGCGCGCCGGCTCGGCATGACGCGCGACGGCGTGCTGCGGCGTCATTCTCCGTACCGAGGGGTACGGCACGACATCGAGGTCTGGTCGGTCCTCGCCGAGGAGTGGCCCGCTGCCGTGGAAGGGTCCGCGTCCGGTGTCCAGGCCGAACTCGACCGGCTGATGGGCGTGTTCATCGGTGCCTTCACCAACACCGGCGGCAGGCGACCGGAACTCGACGTGATCCGCGACGTGTTCATCCCGCAGGGAAGGATCATCGCCAACGTCGGAGGCGAGCCGGCGATCTACGATCTCGACGCGTTCATCGCACCGCGTCAGCGGATGCTCACCGACGGGACCCTGACGGAGTTCTCCGAGGAGGAGGTCTCCGCGCGTAGCGAGATCTTCGGATCGATCGCCCACCGGTTCAGTGAATACCGCAAGTCCGGCTACCGCGACGGCGAGTGGTTCGAGGGTTCCGGTCACAAGACCACCCAGTACCTCCTGACCCCGGCGGGCTGGAGGATGTCCTCGCTGGCCTGGGACGACGTGCCCGCCGTCGTCACGGGATGACTGCGCGGACGCAGCTGGGAGCCGGTGGGAGACCGAGGGCTTGGCCGACGGCGTGGGCGAGGGGGGAGGGCATGGGCGAGGGCGTGGGCGAGGGGCGTGGGCGAGGGGCGTGGGCGAGGGGCGCGCGGGGCGCGGCCCTCGACGTGGTGGTCTACGAGGGCAGGCCGCCGTACGGCACGGTGATCAGCTCCATGAAGTGACCCGCAGGGTCGACGAAGTACACGCCGTGGCCGCCGTCATGGTCGTTGATCGCGCCAGGCTGCTTGCGGTGCGGGTCGGCGTAGTGCTCGACACCGCGCTCCCTGATCCGTGTGTACGCCGCGTCGAACTCCTCCTCGGAGACCAGGAAGGCGTAGTGCTGGGGGGTGATCCTGTCCGCGGGGATCGTGGCGAAGTCCAGAGTGACGTGGTTGCTCAGATCGACCGCGATGAACGGTCCCCACTCGGCGGTGATCTCGAGACCCAACAGGTCCGCGAAGAACTCGGCGGATTCGCGGTTGTCCCGGGCGTGGACGATCGTGTGGTTCAACTCGACTGACAAGGAATGCCTCCGAAGGCATCTCCCGACACCTCCATGCCTCACCCGGTCGGTGACCGGCACGCGATGTCGACGTACATCCTACAAGTCATCGGCATGCCGGTCGAAGAAGGTGTCGGTCCGGACGGGGATCCCGGCGGTGCGCAGCCCGATGTCGTGCAGACCTCACCGGACGATCACGTGCTCTCCGGCGGCCGGCACTCCTGGTGGGCACGGGCCTGCGTCGCAGCCGGATGGGACGGATTCCAGAGCCGGTCGGCTTCACCACGGGAGACGTGGTCCTCGTAGATCCGTACCTTGCGCCGCATCACGTCCAGGGTGCCCTGCAGCTCGCGGATCTGCGTCTCCACTCGTTCCTCGTGTCGGCGGAGCAGCTCCAGGCGCTCGTGTTCGTTGCCCGGTCCCTGCCGGACCAGTTCGATGTACCGCCGGATCTCCACCAGGGCCATGCCGGAGGAACGCAGCTTCACGCAGATGGCCAGCCACTCCAGGTCTTCCTCGTGATAGATCCGGCGGCCGTTGGAGAGGCGGCGCACCGGGTTGGCGAACAGGCCCTCCCGCTCGTAGAACCGCAGCGCGTGCACGCTCAGCCCACTGCGTTGTGCCACCTCGCCGATGCTCAGGTCCATGAACGCCACTCCCTCACACAACTGTTGATCTAGACCCGACTCTAGGTTCTAGCGTCGGGCTGTCGGCCCATCGGGCCACGGAACAGGGGAGAACATGAGTGTTTGGTTTGTCACCGGAGCGTCGCGTGGGCTCGGCGCGGAGATCACCCGGGAGGCGCTGGACCGAGGGCACAGCGTGATCGCTACGGCGAGGGACGCGTCAGCGGTGCTCCGGGCCTACCCGTACGTGCCCGACGGATTGCTGGCGGTGGACGCGGACGTGACCGAACCGGAGCAGCTGACGGCTGCGGTGGAGGCCGGCCTGGCGAGATTCGGCCGGATCGACGTCGTGGCCAACAACGCCGGATACGGCCTCATCGGGGCGATCGAGGAGGTCTCCGACGAGGCGGCCAGGGCGCTGTTCGACGTCAACGTCTTCGGTGTGCTCAACACGTTGCGGGCGACCCTGCCCACGTTGCGCAGGCAACGTTCGGGACACGTCCTGAACATCGGCTCGGTGGGTGGCTTCGTCACCGCTCCGGCAGCGGGCTTGTACGGCGCGTCGAAGTTCGCCCTCGAGGGTGTCTCCGAGGCGCTCCACGGCGAGCTGGCCCCGCTCGGCGTCCGCGTCACGATCGTGGAGCCGGGCGGGTTCCGCACCGACTTCCTCAGCGGCTCGAGCATGCGCGTCGAGCCGGCCTCCATCGCCGACTACGTGGTCGGCGCGGGGCCGGTGCGCAAGGCGCTGGCCGAGAACGACGGGCGGCAGCCGGGCGATCCGGTCAAGGCGGCGAGAGCCGTCGTCGACATCACGGAGGTCGCCGCGCCGCCACTACGCCTGCAGCTGGGCGCGGACGCCATCGAGCGCGTCGAGGCGAAGCTGGATCTGGTGCGACGTGAACTCGACCGCTGGCGTCACGTAGCCCTCTCCACCGGGATCTGAGAGAGCGGGCCCCGTTGCCGAAGGCATCCGCAGCCGCCCCCTGCTTCTCGGTAGGGGGCGGCTGCGGATGCGGGGCGTGTCGTCGGGAGGCGGGGGTTCAGGCGCTCAGGATGACGAGCGCGGCGATCGCGGGGCCGAAGGCGCCGCCGAGCTGGTAGCCGAGATTGAACAGGCCGAGCGCGGTGGGGCGTTGCGCGGCGGGCGCGGCCTGGGTGGCGTAGACCGCCAGGGTGGCCTGGCCCGCGCTCGTGGTGAGGACGGCGAGCGTCGCGGCCGGCAGGAGCAGCAGCGGCCAGGGGGTCAGGAGCACGATGAGCGGGGCCAGCGCTCCGGTGGTGAGCAGGATGGTCAGGACGCGCGGGCGGCCCCACCGGGCCGCGGTGGCGGCCAGCGCCATGGAGAGCATGGAACCGGTCAGGAGGGCGATCAGCTGGCCGGTGCCGATGGTGGAGGTCGACCAGTCGGTCCGGTCGGCGAGCAGCCGCGGGACGGTGAAGAGGAGGGTGAAGTACGAGGTCGCGAAGGTGCAGGCGAGCAGGGTGGACAGGACGAAGGTCCTGGTGCGCAGGAGCGAGACCGGAACGAAGCCCGTGGGGTGGGCCCGGACGTGGAGGGCCAGCAGCGCGGCGGCCGCGAGGGAGACGGCTGTCCCGGGGAGCGGGAAACGGGGGATGAGGACCAGGGCGGTGGCGAGGAGGACGAGGAGGCCGGCGCCGCGGCCGTCGAAGGGGGTGGTCCGGCTGGGGGCGGCGGTCAGGTCGGCGTGGCGCGTGACGGCCGGCAGGGCGAGGAGCGCGACGACTCCGACGGCGAGGGAGAGGCGCCAGGACACCGCGCCGGCGATGGTGGAGCCGAGCAGAGGGCCGACGGCGCCGAGAATGCCGAAGCCCGCGGTGATCACACCCATGCGGCGGACCGAGCCGGCCAGGCTCATGGCGACGGTGATGAGACCGGCGCCGCCCATCGCCTGGGCGGCGCGGCCCGTCATGGCGAGGGGGAGCCAGGGGGCCGCGGCGACGACGGCGGTGCCGGCCGTGATGAGGACGGCGGCGAGCCGGAGCGTGACGCCCGGTCCGCGGCGGCGCAGGAGTCCCGCCATGAGGGGGGTGCCGACGGCGACGGCCCAGGCGAAGACGGTGACGAGCCAGGTCGCCGTGCCGGTGGAGACACCGAAGGACTCGGCCATGTCCGGGAGGATGAGGACGGGGCTGTTGGCGCTCGCGGCGAACGGTGTGGCGAGCAGCGCGAGCCACAGCGCGTGGATCTGGCGCGGTGCCTGGGTGGGCTGGATCGGGCGGGTGCGGTCGAGCAGGGACACGGCGGACTCCGGAGAAGGGGGCGCGGACCGATCGGGGCACGAGGCGTGGCGGCGCCTGTGTGGCAGTGGGTGCGGGATGGTGCGGGATGGTGCGGGGTGCGTGTGGCGCGGATACGGGGCGGGGGGCGCGGCGCCAGTCGGTTCAGACGGCGGTGACGACGTCGTCGTAGGAGAGTCGCGGGGCCCGGGGGAACCAGGGGTCGTCGCCCGGGCGGCCGATGTTCACGACCATCAGCGGCCTGTGGTCGTCGTCCAGGAACTCCTTGCGCACGCCGGGGAAGTCGAAGCCGGTCATCGGCCCTGCGGCCAGCCCGGCCGCGCGGACGCCGAGGATGAAGTAGGCGGCCTGGAGCGTCGCGTTGAGCAGGGCGGACTCCTCGCGGACGGGGCGGTCGGCGAAGAGGACGTCCTTGGCCTGGGGGAAGTGCGGGAGCAGGGTGGGGAGTTCCTGGTGGAACTCGTTGTCGGCGGCGAGGATCGCCACCAGCGGCGCGGCGGCGGCCTTGCGCCGGTTGCCCTCGGCCATGTGCGTCAGGAGCCGTTCGCGGGCCTCGTCGCTGCGGATGAGGACGACCCGGAGCGGGGACTGGTTGTAGGCGGTGGGGGCGTACTTGACGAGGTCGTAGACGGCCCGGATCTGGTCCTCGGTCACCGGCTCGGAGGTGAAGGTGTTGGCGGTACGGGCCTGGCGGAAGAGGAGGTCCTGGGCGGCGGGGTGAAGGGCGAGCTCGGGCATGGGATGCTCCTGTCGTTCAGCCTTGATAATCTCAACGTTGAGATAAAAGCAGCTCGACTCTCTCAACGTCAAGTGTCTTAACGTTGAGAGGATTTCTATGGAGAGGAGTGCGGCGATGAGTGATGCCGTGGACGCGATCATCGGGCAGTGGGTCAATGAGCGCCCCGACGTCGCGGAGGACCTGTGGCCGGTGGAGCTCTTCGGGCGGATCCAGCGGCTGGCCCGGGTGATCGACAAGTCCGCCAAGGTCTCGGCCGCCGCGCACGGCGTGGAGCACGGGGAGTTCGACGTCCTGACCACGCTGCAGCGCTCGGGCTCGCCCTACGCCCTGACGGCGGGGGCCTTCCTGAAGGCGTCCATGGTCACCTCGGGTGCGATCACGAACCGGATCGACAGGATGGAGGCGAAAGGGCTGGTCGAGCGGGTCCGCGACGGCGAGGACCGTCGCACCATCAAGATCCGTCTCACCGAGCACGGTCACGAGGTCACCCGCGCCGCCTTCGCCGACCACCTGGCGAACTACGCACGACTGCTCGCCGATGTGGACCGCGACCTGGTCGCGAACACCGGCGCCGGCCTGCGGCAGGTGCTGGAGACCTTGGGCGACACCGGCATCGAATAGCGACCGGGTGCCACCCGCTGTGACCGGAGCCCCGACGCCACTCGGATCCACCCCTTGCTCGATCTATCGAAAGTCGATAGCTTTCGGTCGTAAGTCGATGTGAGGAGGGGTCATGGGAAAGCTGGCAGTGGGTGCGCTGCGCACCGTGCTCGCGGTGGTGCTCGTCGGCACCGTTCTGGTGCAGGTGTTGATGGTGTGGGTGGTGGTCAGTGGGAGTGACCCGGAGGACGGCTCGCTCCCGCTGACCCCGCTGCGCGTGATCGTGGCCCTGGGGATGGTGGCGGCGCAGGTCGCTCTGGTCTCTGTGTGGCGGCTGGTGGCGATGGTGCGGCGTGGAACGGTGTTCTCCCTCGCCGCCTTCCGGTACGTGGACCGCGTGATCGGCGCGATCGTGGCGGCCGCCGTCCTGTGGTTCGCGGTCACGGTCATCAACGCGCCGGGCCAACGGGACGACCCGGGCGTCACCGTCATCATGGGCGGGATCGGCGTGGCCGTCCTGGGGGTCGCGCTCATCGTGTTCGTGCTGCGGATGCTGCTCGCGCAGGCCGTCGACCGCGATGCCGAAGCCGCGCGGATGCGGGCCGAGCTGGACGAGGTCATCTGATGCCCATCGTCGTCGACATCGACGTGATGCTGGCCAGGCGGAAGATGTCCGTGGGCGAGCTCGCCGGCCGGGTGGGGATCACGCCCGCCAATCTCGCGGTGCTCAAGAACGGCCGGGCCAAGGCGGTGCGGTTCGCGACGCTCGCCGCGCTCTGCGACGTGCTCGAATGCCAGCCGGGAGACCTGCTGCGCTGGGAGGCCGAGGACACCGCCGACGAGCCGGCGCCCTCGTAGGGCGCGGCGCGCCTGCCAGGGCGGTGCCGACGGCTCCGGCCGACCGGCGATGGCCCTGTCGCTCCATCCGAGCTCCATCCGACACGGTCCCGAAGGGGAGCAGGCACGTGGAAGACCCCACGCAAGGCCAAAGTCAGAACCATGGCCAAAGCCAAGGCCAGGTGGGGCAGGAACAGGCGAGCCCCGCAGTCCGGAAACGCGTTCAGGACAGCTTCGACCTTCAGGGCCTCATGGCCCACCTCGGCGCGCGCCTTGCGCATATCGGCCCCGGTCGCGTCCACATCGTGCTCCCGGCCCGACCCGAGGTGACCCAGCAGCACGGTTACGTCCATGCCGGCGCCACCAGTGCCATCGCGGACAGTGCCGGCGGCTACGCGGCGCTCACGCTGTTCGACGAGGAATCGGACGTCCTCACCGTCGAGTACAAGATCAACCTCCTCGCGCCCGCCACCGGGGACCACCTCGAAGCGGTCGGCACCGTCCTGAAGTCCGGACGCACCCTGACCGTGTGCCTGCTGGAGGTGTACGGCGTCCAGGGCGACGGCTCGCGCAAGCTGGTCGCCAACGGCCAGCAGACCTTGATCCGCGTGAACAGGGCCGCCGAGTAGACGTGAACAGGGCCGCCGAGTAGACCTGCGGCCGTCTTCGCCGTCCCTGCCCTCCTCGCAGTCCTTGCCGTCCCTGTCGTCCTGGTCGACGCGGAGGCCGGGCCCCTTCCCGGCCGAGGCGTGCTGACGCGCAGCGAGCAAGGCGGTTCGGGCAGGCGTCCTCCTGCTGCCCGCCCGGCCCGTCGGGTCGGGAGGCGGGATCGACGTGTGATCAGCGGTGATGCCACCCGCGACCGGTACCCGGCTCGCGCCTGACCGGTGCCGGACCCTCGCTACCCTCTGTGGCCGCCCCTGCCCTCTGGGGCGCTTTGTCCCTCTTATGTGGATATTCTGTCCGGTGTGATCGAGTCTGGACAGCTACGGCTACGGTTCCGTCGGCGCTATGGCCCAGGGATGTTCGTGCGGCTGTCGCCGGTCTTTCTGACGGTCGTGATCGCCGCACTGGCCTACAACACTCCGCCGGAGATGGCCTTCAGCCGACTCCTGCCGGCCGCACCCGCCCTGGCCGCCGCCATGTGGCCGGTGCTCCCCACTGTCCTGCTCGGCACGGTCTGCCTGGTGCTGATGATCGGCCTCAGCCTCGTCTTCCCCGACCTCGGAACCTGGTGGACGGCCGCGGGGATCATCGCCGTCACCGTCGCCGCTGCGTACGGAAGTCATGTGCGGCTCCAGCGGGAGCGCACCCTCCTGCAGGTGCGGCTCGTCGCCGACGCGGCGCAGCAGGTGGTGCTCGGCCCGATGCCGCGCCGCTTCAGAAACGTCGAGATCGAGTCGCTGTACCTCGCGGCCGCGGCCGAGGCGCGCATCGGCGGAGACTTCTACGAGGCCGTCGACACGCCGTACGGAGTCAGGCTCCTCATCGGTGACGTACGGGGCAAGGGCCTGCCGGCCGTGGGGGCGGCGGCGGCCATCGTCAACGCCTTCCGCGAGGCCGCCTACAGCGAGACGGACATGGTCGACGTCGCCCGGCGGCTCGACGCCACCTGCACCCGGTACAACGGAGCCTTTCCCCCCGAAGGGACGATGGAACGCTTCGCCACCGCGCTGCTCGTCGACATTCCGGACGCCGGCGGGCGGATCGACGTCCTCAACTGCGGACACCCGCCCCCGCTGATCCTGAACCGCGCGACGCTGCGCGTCGTCGAGTCGCGGACCCCCTCGCCCTTGCTCAGCCTCGCCGACCTGCTCGGCGACCACTACAACGTCGACACCTGTGCCTTCGCCCCGGGCGACCTGCTGCTCCTCTACACCGACGGGATCGCCGAGGCCCGCGACCGGCGCGGCGAGTTCTTCCCGTTGGCGGCCTGGACGCGTCGACAGCCCCTGACGCCACCCCGCGAGCTTCTGAATGCGCTGCACCGCGATCTTCTTCGCTACACCCAAGGGCGTCTCGACGACGACATCGCCGCCCTCGCCGTACGCCTGAGCGAGCGCTGAGCGGCCGGTCCCGTCGAGCGACTCGTCGTCGCCTCGGTGAACCCTTCGCGCGAGAGCCTGGCCCAGGAATCCTAGGAACCCCAGGACCCCAGGACCCCAGGAACTCCAGGAGCCCCAGAAACCTCAGGGGCCGGGCTTGCCTGATCCGGTTCACGGAGGGCACCGGCTACGCGGAACTCGACCGGCTCGCCCGGCGGCCCAGGTACCAGACGGGCCCGGGGTCGGGCACGTCCAGCGGCTCGAACCCCAGCCGGTCGTAGAACGCCCGGGCCGCCGTGTTCGCCCGCACCATGCACAGGTGCACGGCGGGCACGCCGTGCGCGTGGAGCGCGCCGAGGAGTGTGTCCATGAGGGCGCGCCCGTGTCCCCGTCCCTGCCAAGAGGGCAGGAGGTCGATGTGCAGGTGCGCGGGATGTCCGGCCAGCTCGCCGCGGACCATGCGCTCCGGCGTGTGCAGGAGGACCGTCATCGACTCGGTGGGCGTGCCGGCCTCCCCGGCGGGCGCCGGGAAGCGCTCCGCCACCCGGGGGAGCCACTCCTCGCGGAACCGGGTGGCGAAGGCCGCGGTGTCCGGTACCCCGAGGACGTAGCCGACGGCCCGCCCCGAGCCGTCGTCCAGGACGAAGGCGAAGTCCGGCTCCAGCTCCACGTAGGGGTAGGCGAAGATCGTGGGCATGAGCTCCGGATCGGGGTAGAGGGCGGAGGAGTCACCTCCCTCGTGGGCCGTCCTGACGCAGATGTCCGCGAGTCGGTCACGGTCCGTGGGCCGGTAGCGACGAATGAACGGTGCTGTCTCCATGCGGGCGACGATCCCAGAATGGGAGCGCTCCCGCACGGCCTTTGCGCCGCGACCGGTCGGTGCGCGGGGAGGTCCGCCCGCCGGGAACCCGTAGGCGCTGAAGTGCCTTCGATGCGCCGCTTGTTCGCGCTGTAGCCGCCGACGCCCCGGGTCGCGGTCCGGCGCGCGCGTGGCGCAAACGGGACGAGTCTACGCGCGGAGAACTAAACATGCGTCCAAAGCGGACGACATCCCTCCCGAGGGCTACCCGTCGGTATCACCACCCTGCTAGAAGTGTCGCGTTCAACCAACTCACCTCCCACGCATCGGATTTGAGGCTGATCGCCATGCTCTGGCGAAGATTCGCGCTGTCCGCGTCAACCGCGCTCGCAGTGGCCGCCGCGGCCCTCGGCGTCGCCCCGACGGCCACCGCCGCCGGCCACCGCTACGTGGCCGTCGGAGACTCGTACTCCTCCGGCGTGGGGGCCGGAAGCTACCTCGCGGACAGCGGCGACTGCCGTCGCAGCACCAACGCGTACCCCCGCTTGTGGGCGGCGGCCAACTCCCCCTCCTCGTTCTCCTTCACGGCATGCTCCGGTGCGACCACCGGCTCCGTCCGCAGCGGCCAGCTCGGCCCGCTGAACTCGTCCACCACCCTCGTCAGCGTCACGGCGGGCGGCAACGACGTCGGGTTCGCGGACATCATGCAGACCTGCGTGCTCAACAGCGAGGCCACCTGCGTCGCGGCCGTCGACGCCGCGGTCGTGAAGATGAACAGCACGCTGCCCGGTGGCCTCTCCGCCCTCTACGGGGACATCCGCGGCCGCGCACCGCAGGCGCACGTCGTGGTGCTCGGGTACCCCCGGTTCTACAAGCTGTCCGGAAGCTGTATCGCCGGCCTCAGCGAGACCGAGCGGGCGGCCATCAACCGCGGCGCCGACACGCTCAACGGCGTTCTGGCGAAGCAGGCGGCGAACGCGGGCTTCACCTTCTCCAGCGTCGTCGACGAGTTCACGGGCCACGAGATCTGCTCCGCGGACTCCTGGCTGCACAGCCTGTCCGTACCGGTGTACAACTCGTACCACCCGAAGGCCGCCGGGCAGTCGGGCGGCTACCTCCCCGCTTTCCGCTCGGCCGTCTGACCCCGCCCGGCCTGCCTTGTACGAAGGGGTCGGACCGACCGCACGGCGGCTCGGTCCGACCCCGCGTCACAAGACTTGCCGCACCCGGCGGCCCCGCCGTCGCGACAAGACCTCCCCGCACCCGGCGACCCCGCCGTCGCGACAAGCGGGCCACACCCTCACAGGTCCGCACGGCCGCCGACCGGCAGTCGTCTCACGCGTTCCCGGGGCCTGACCCGTGAGGGGGCGGCGCCTCCGCGTCGCCGGCAACCGGAGTGCCGTCGAGGAGTTCCCGTACCAGCGCGCCGACCTGGTCCGTCTCCAGCAGGAAGCCGTCGTGCCCGTACGGGGACCGGATGACCCGCACCGTGTCCGCGGACGGAATCCCGCCCGCCAGTTCCTCCTGCTGGGAGAGGGGATAGAGCCGGTCGGAGTCCACCCCGGCCACCACCGTGCGGGCCTGCACCCGACCGAGGGCCGCGCGCCGACCACCGCGGCCCCTTCCGACGTCATGGGTGTTCATGGCCTCGACCAGGGCGACGTAGCTGGCCGCGTCGAACCGCCGCAGGAGCTTGACGGCCTGGTGGTCGAGATAGGACTCGACGCGGTACCGGCCACCGCGCCAGGGCTCCTCCCCCTCCTGGGCCTCGTGACCGAAGCGGCTCTGCAGCTCCGCGGCCGAACGGTAGGTGATGTGCGCGATGCGGCGGGCGATGCCCAGCCCTGCGTGCGGCCCCTGCCCGGGCCCCGCGTCGTGGTAGTCGCCGCCCCGCCAGTGGGGGTCGGCACGGATGGCGTGGAGCTGCGCGGTGGCCCAGGCGATCTGGTCCGCGCTCGCCGCCGCCGGGCACGCCAGCAGCAACAGCGAGGCCACACGATGCGGTTCTCCGACCGCCCACTCCAAGGCTCGCATCCCGCCCATGGAACCCCCGATCACCAGGGCCCAGCGTCCGATGCCGAGCGCGTCGGCGAGCCCGGACTCGGCACGTACCTGGTCGCGCTGGGTCAGACGAGGAAAGGCACCGCCCCAGGGGCGCCCCCCGGGCCCCGCGGAGGCGGGCCCGGTGCTTCCCTGGCAGCCGCCCAGCACGTTCGGCGCCACCACGAACCACCGGGCGGTGTCGAGTGCCCGGCCCGGACCGACCATCGCGTCCCACCAGCCGGAGGTCTGGTGCCCGGGGGCGGCGGCGCCCGCGACGTGGCTGTCACCGGTCAGCGCGTGCAGGACGAGCACCGCGTTCGAACGGTCGGCCGCGAGGCGCCCCCAGGTCTCGTACGCCAGCCGCACCCGCGGGAGCTCGCCGCCGGCCTCCAACGCCAGTGGCTGCGCACGCTGGTGCCACTGGCGTCTGCCGGGCGGATCCCCCTCCCGCCACGCCCCGGTGGCGGGCAGGGGGACCGCGGTGGCCGACGTGGCCGGGGCGGATGAGGCGGCTGAGGCGGGGTTCAGGACGCTTCCTTCGCGGCGCGGAAGCCGGCCTCCAGGTCGGCCTTCAGGTCGGCCGGGTTCTCGATGCCCACCGACAGCCGTACCAGCCCCGGTGTGGTGCCGGTCGCGGCGAGCTGCGTCGCGTCGAGCTGGCTGTGCGTGGTGGAGGCGGGGTGGATGACGAGGCTGCGTACGTCGCCGATGTTCGCGAGGTGACTGAACAGTTCCAGCCCGTCCACGAACCGCCGGCCCGCCTCGAGGCCGCCCCGCAACTCGAACGCGAGCACGGCACCGGCGCCGCGCGGCAGGTAGCGGCGCCCCGCCTCGTACCAGCGGTTGGACGGCAGGCCGGGGTAGTGCACCGCCGAGACCTCGTCGCGCTGCTCGAGCCACTCGGCCAGCGCCTGGGCGTTCTCCGAGTGCCGCTCCAGGCGCAGGCTCAACGTCTCCACGCCCTGCAGGAGCAGGAACGCCGAGTGCGGCGCGATGGCGGGGCCGAGGTCGCGGAGCAACTGCACGCGCAGCTTGACCGCGTACGCTCCCGCTCCGAGGTCGGGCCAGTAGCGCAGGCCGTGGTAGCTGGGGTCGGGCTCGCTGAAATCGGGGAAGCGGGCGGGGTGCGCGCCGAAGTCGAAGGTGCCCGCGTCGACGACCACCCCGCCGAGCGTCGTGCCGTGTCCGCCGAGGAATTTGGTGGCCGAGTGCACGACGACGTCCGCGCCGTGCTCGATGGGACGCAGCAGGTACGGCGTGGGCACGGTGTTGTCGACGATGAGCGGCAGGCCCGCCGCGTGCGCGACGTCGGCGACGCCCCGGACGTCGAGGACGTTGCCGCGCGGGTTGCCGAGGGTCTCCGCGAACAGGGCCTTGGTGTGCGGCCGTACGGCGGTCCGCCAGGCGTCGAGGTCGTCGGGGTCCTCGACGAACGACACCTCGATGCCGAACTTCGGCAGGGTGTGGTGGAACAGGTTGTACGTGCCGCCGTAGAGGGAGGCACTGGAGACGATGTGGTCGCCGGCCGAGGCCAGGTTCAGGATCGCGAGAGTCTCCGCGGCCTGCCCGGACGCGACGGCGACGGCGGCGACGCCGCCTTCGAGGGCGGCGATGCGCTGTTCGAAGGCGTCCTGGGTGGGGTTGTGGATACGGGTGTAGATGTTCCCGGGTTCGGCGAGGGAGAAGAGGTCGGAGGCGTGCTGGGTGTCGCGGAAGACGAAGGAGGTGGTCTGGTAGATCGGGACCGCGCGGGCGCCCGTCGCCGGATCGGGGGCGGTGCCGGCGTGGAGCTGCTTGGTCTCGAAGGACCAGGCGGGCGTCTCGGCTCCGGCGGGCTCGCTCTCGGGGGTGTGACCTGCGGTGAGAGCGTCGATGGGCTGCTGGCTCATGGGTCTCCTCTGAGGTGAAGTGAGGTGAAGGTGGAGCGGCGGCGGGCGGCCAGGCGTACCGGGGAGGGGAGGCATGGTGCCTGATGCGTCGGCGCGGGTGAGGAGTCGGAGGATGCACCGTGGAGCCGAGGTCCGTCGGCAGGGTGCTCTGCGATCCGCCGGACAGCGAGGACGAAAGTGACGGCGGCGACGGCGGCGACGGGAGAGACGGCGGTGACGTCACGAGCCGACGCGGTTCGGTGCGACGGATCGCGTACGTACGACGGGATCGCGTGCGTACGACGAGTACGACGAGTACGCGTGCGTACGACGAGTACGCGGAAGGCGCGAGGGGAGGCGCGGGGCGATGCCGCGCGGCGTCGCGTCAGCCTGTGACGGGACAACCCGTGGTCGTGACACGCACGTAGTCGACGTGGCGACGGGTCACGAGAACGGTCATGGCCCCAGGTAACCACAGGCGGGTCGAGGCGCACCAGGCCTTCCGGTCACATCGGCCGGACGCGCCCCGCCGTCGGCCGACACGAACTCCGTTGGCCCGGGCCGACCTTGTTCGGCCCGGGCGAACCATGTCGGCCGACGGCGGGGGAGCGTGCCGCTGTACGCCCCCTTCCGCGAGGTGGCGCGGTCAGCGCCTGGAGATGCGGACCACGCCGGTCTCGGTGCCCTGGTAGAGGGTGCCGTCGGGGGCGGCCGTCCCCCGCATCTGGAGCGGGTTGTAGACCAGCCCGATGCCCAGGTAGGAGCTGCCGAGCTGGAGGCCGGTGGCCGGGTCGAGAACGGCGTGGTGGTACTGGGCGAAGGTGTTCAGGCCGGCGCTGCCGGTCGGCCCGGTCACGGAGACGGTGTAGATCTTCCCGTCGGCGAGGGAGAGCCGGGGCAGTGCGGCGGACTTCACCGGGCTGTTCCACACCACCTCGCAGCCCGTTCCCTGGGCGTTGACGTCGATCCGGCTGAGACCACCGTCGAAGTTCGCGGAGGAGGGCTCGCTCGCGGGAGCGCCCTCGGGCAGGGCCGGGTAGGGATAGCCGTAGGTGTTGGTGACGAAGACGCTGCGGCCGGAGGCGATGACGGCGTCCTCGGTACCGCTGCGGGCGTACTGGGTGAGCACGGGGATGCGGCAGATCGGCTCCGGTCCGCCGGCCGCCCGGTAGACGAGCAGGTTCCCGTGGGGGGCGGCGTTGTCGACGATGGTGACGTACTCGGTGCCGTTGCCCGGTCCGAAGAAGCTCGGTGTGGTGCCGGTGCCCCAGCTGAGCTGGCCGGGCTTGCGGGCCGGGCCGCGGTCGTAGGGCGCCCGCCAGTCCACGACGGGCGTTCCGTCGGGGGCGGACGACAGGAGGTAGAGCGCGCGGTCGGTGGCGACGGCGGTGCGGCCGGGGACCGTGGAGAAGCTGTTCTGGACGCCTTCGCCGGTGCTGATGCCGCGTACGGCGCCGGTGCCGGTGTCGACGGTCCCGATCACACCGCCGCTGGTGGCGAACCAGACCTTGCCGTCCCAGGCGGGGGTGAGTCCGACGATGTTGTCCCCGGCGGGGACGGCGTCGCCCAGGGGGGTCCTCTGGTCGATCCGGAGGGTCCACGCGGATCCGGTGCGCTGGTGGCCGATGCGGACGAGATCGTTGTCGCCGTCGACGACGACCAGGCGGTCCGCGTTGTCGAGGTAGGCGTAGACGCCGCCGAAGAGACTGCCCTTGGGCAGGGCGAGCGAGGCGAGGTCGGCTCCGGTGGCGGGGTCGAGCAGGTGGACGGTGGGCGTCTGGCCGAAGATGGTGGTGCAGAGGGTCACGACGTAGCCGTCGCTTCCCACGAGCACGGTGGGGCAGGCCGAAGCCAGCGCGGTGCGGGAGTACTTGATGGCGGCCGTGCCGGGCCCCGGGGCGGGCGTGGTGCCGCTGGAGGCGCTGTCGCCGTGCATCGTCGCGGCGCCGTTGGCCGCGGTGACGGGGTTCTGCGGCGGCTGGGGACCGAACGCGGTGGCCGGGTCGGCGGCAGCGGTGGGAGCGCCGGTGAGGCCGGCGGCGCTGAGGGCCACGGCGAGGGCGGATGCGAGCACGGCAAGGCGCCCGCCGGCGGGCAGGGAGAACGGCATCAGGGGTCCTCGGGACGGAGGGGGAGGGGCAGCTGCGGAGCGCTGCCGACAGTGCGACGTGCCGCGCGGCACCGACGGGTGCCGCGGGGGTGGCGGGCGCCGAGGACGGCGTGCGCGGCGCGTGCGCAGGGCGCTGTGGGACCTGCCGACGGGTTGGGATCGGCCGACGGTGTGGAACCAGCCGACGCGGCGCCGGCCGATGGTGCGGCCCGGCCCCTGGTTCCGGGTGGCGGTGGCTGCTCGGAACGGCTCTGACAGGGACGCTAGCCGTTGGCCGGGCGATCAGGATCTCTTCGTGGCCGCCGGTCACAGCTTGTTCATCCAGTTCATGCTCCCGCATTCCCTGGGCAACAGAAGGACTGCCGCGGCTGTGGACGTCGTCGTCCCGCCCCGGCCGTCCGCCACCCGCCCCGAGCCGGACATGGCGCCGGCCGCCCCGAGCCGGACATGGCGCCGACCGCCCCGAGCCGGACATGGCGCCGACCGCCCCGAGCCGGACATGGCGCCGACCGCCCCGAGCCGGACGTGGCGCGGGGCGGCGGCTGAGCCGGTGAGCGGCCACGTCGGCGAACCGTCACTCGGGTTCGGGACCGGGCCTGTCCGGCGGATCAGGGTCGGACAGGCCCTAGCTGAGGGTCTGCACCGCGGCCGCGTCGTACGGCTTGAGCTCGTCGGTCCGCCCGGCCAGGACCTTCGCAGCCCACTCCGGGTCCTGGAGCAGCGCGCGGCCGACGGCGACCATGTCGAACTCGTCCCGCTCCAGACGGTCGAGGAGGTCGTCGATGCCCTGCACCGGGGCGCCTTCGCCCGCGAAGGCGTGGATGAAGTCGCCGTCGAGGCCGACCGATCCGACGGTGATGGTGGGCCTGCCCGTGAGCTTCTTGGTCCAGCCCGCCAGGTTCAGGTCCGAGTCCTCGAACTCGGGAATCCAGTGGCGGCGGGTGGAGGCGTGGAAGACGTCGACGCCGGCCGCGGCGAGCGGGGCCAGGATCGCCTCCAGCTCCTGCGGGGTCTGGGCGAGCCGCGCGTCGTAGGCGTCCTGCTTCCACTGCGAGTAGCGGAAGATCACCGGGAACCCGGGCGAGACGGCCTCGCGGACGGCGGTCACGACCTCGGCCGCGAACTTCGTACGGGCCACGGGGTCGCCGCCGTAGGCGTCGGTGCGGCGGTTCGTCCCCGCCCACAGGAACTGGTCGAGGAGGTAGCCGTGGGCGCCGTGCAGTTCGACGCCGTCGAAGCCGATGCGCTCGGCGGCGGCGGCGGCCTCGGCGAAGGCGCCGATGACCTCGTCGAGGTCACTCTGGGTCATGGCCTGCCCCGTGCCCTCGGTGCCGTCGGGACGGATGCCGGAGGGCCCCATCGCCGGGGCCTCGGCGTAGGGGGCCTGGCCCTGCCGGCGCACCATGCCGATGTGCCACAGCTGCGGGACGATCGTGCCGCCCGCCGCGTGCACGGCCTCGGCGACCTTCGCCCATCCCGCGAGCTGCTCCTCGCCGTGGAACCGCGGCACGCGGTCGCTCTGTCCGGCCGACTCGTGGCCGACGTAGGTCCCCTCGGTGACGATCAGGCCCACGCCGGCGGCGGCGCGGCGGGCGTAGTACGACAGCACGTCCTCGCCGGGGACTCCGCCGGGGGAGAACATGCGCGTCATCGGCGCCATCGCGATGCGGTTCGGGACGGTCAGGCCGTTCAGCGAGACGGGCCGGGACAGGATCTCGGCGGCGCGGGAGGTGGGGGACTCGGTGACGGTCACAGGGACGCTCCTCGTGGCACTTACTTGACAACCTTGATGCTTGATAACTTCATGCAACGAGGGGACGGTAGAGGCGGATGTTTGAGATAGTCAAGTATCTCCGGTTAGAGTGAGCCTCATGACAGAAGCTCCCCGCGCCGACACGGCCCAGCTCATGGAGCTGCTCTCCGTGTCGCTCGGCGTCTACTACGGCGATTTCACCGTGGCGGCGGCGAGCGAGAACCTCACGGCGAGCCAGGGCAAGGCCCTGACCGTGCTGCGCCGGGGACCCGCCGCGATGCGCTCCCTGGCCGAGACCATGACCTGCGACGCCTCCAACATGACCGGGATCATCGACCGGCTGGAGAAGCGCGGCCTGGTGCGCCGCGAGGCCGACGCCTCCGACCGCCGCGTCAAGAACGTCATCCTCACCGCCGAGGGCGAGCGCGTCACCGACGCGATCCGCGCGAAGATGCGCGCCACACAGGAGGGCCTGGACAGGCTCAGCGACCAGGACCGGGACGCCCTGTCCACGTTGCTGGAACGGGTCTTCGGCTCCCAGCCCGCCACCTGACCCCCACGGCTGCCCCCGCGTCGGCGCGCGGGTCGCGAAATCGGATTGTGCTCGGGCGGCGCGGCCGACAGGATCGGGGACGCCCATGAGTTCTTCCCGGCGCCACGGTCCATCGGTGTGAGCTGCCACGTGCGGAGGACGCTCACCTGACGGAAGGCGCCATGTCCGCACCTCACGCGACGCCCACGCTCCCGCCCGCCCACATCACCGCCGTGCTGCGGATTCTCGTGCTGTCCACGTTCGTCGTCCTCCTCAACGAGACGATCATGGTCAACGCGATCCCGCGGCTCATGCGCGAGTTCGAGGTCACCGCGGCGGCCGCGGGGTGGCTGTCCACGTCCTTCATGCTCACCATGGCCGTCGTCATCCCGGTGACGGGGTGGTTCCTGCAGCGCGTGACGACCCGGACCGCCTTCAGCCTGGCCATGGCACTCTTCCTCGCCGGTACGGCCCTGGCCGCGGCCGCGCCCGCCTTCCCCGTGCTGCTGGCCGCCCGCGTCATCCAGGCAGGCGGCACCGCCGTCATGATGCCGCTGCTCATGACGACGCTGATGACCCTGGTGCCCCCGCACGACCGTGGCCGGGTGATGGGCAACATCACCCTCGTCATCTCCGTCGCACCCGCGCTCGGCCCCGCGGTCTCCGGCGTGCTGCTGCAGCTGGGGACATGGCGCCTGCTGTTCCTGGCCGTGCTGCCCATCGCCGGAGCCATGGCCGTCTTCGGCCGGAGCAAGCTGATCAACATCGGCGAGCCGCAGGCCGTCCCGATCGACTGGGTGTCCGTCCCCCTGGCGGCGGCGGGATTCGGCTCCCTGGTCTACGGTCTGAGCGGTCTCGGTGCCGGGGACGCGGCGCAGGCCCCCTTGTCCCCGCCGGTCATGACCCTGGCCGGCGCCGTGCTGGTGGGCCTGTTCGTATGGCGACAGCTGGCGCTTCAGCGCTCGTCCACACCGCTGCTCGACCTGCGCGCCCTGACCTTTCGTCACTTCTCCGTGGCACTCGGCCTGATGTGCCTGTCCTTCATGGCCCTCATGGGCGCGTTCGTCCTCCTGCCGATCTATCTGCAGGAGGTGCGCGGCCTGACCTCACTGCAGACCGGGCTGCTCCTCATCCCGGGCGGCCTGACCATGGGGCTGCTCGGCCCGCAGGTCGGCAAGCTCTACGACCGGTTCGGCGCACCTCGGCTGGTCGTACCCGGAGCCGTACTCACCGCGTTGTGCCTCGCGCTGTTCGCGCTCACGGGCGAACAGACCTCGCCGTGGCCGGTGCTCGCCCTGCACGTGGCCCTGAGCGCGGGGATGGCGTTCGTCTTCACGCCCGTCTTCACCTCCGGCCTCTCCGTGCTGCCGCCGCACCTCTACCCCCACGGCTCCGCCATCCTCGGCTCGCTCCAGCAGGTCGCCGCCGCCGCAGGAACGGCCCTGGTCATCAGCATCATGTCGGGACACGCCGCCACGGCGGCAGCCGAGGGTGCCGGCACCACCGGAGCCCTGGCCACGGGCATCCGCTGGGGATTCGGCGTCGGGGCCGTACTCGCCGCCGTGGCCGTGCTGGTCGCACTGCTGGTCCGCACGCCGCCCGCTCCGGACCAGCCGGCCGAGCCGGAGACCCAGGACGAGGACGGCACCGCGACGAGCGAGACCGCACCCACCGCCGGCTGACAGCCGGACGAGCGGCCCGGTGCTCTCGACGCGTGCCATCGCCGTGTCGCGAGCACCGGGCCGCTCCGCGTCGCCGCGGGCCCACGCGGAGCGAGCGGGCAGGTCCACGACTCGGGAGCGGGAGCGGGAGCGCGCCGCCGGCCCGGCAGCGCGTCACCTGGTCGGCGGTGAGCGGCACGTCCGGCTGCTTGTCGCACACCCACCCGTCGCCCGCCTGGCGGACGCCCTGTTCAGCGAACCAGCGCCGTGCCGCCTCCACGGCTTCCCTCGCCATGGGAGGAGTACGACCGGGTGGCCGTCCGTTCCAGGGCGAGTCGCCGCACGGTGGCCATGTCGCTGAAGGGGAGCAGTTCCTCGCCGACGATCTGGTACGGCTCGCTGCCCTTGCCGGCGATCAGGACGGTGTCCCCGGGGCTCGCCGCGGACAGGGCGAACGCGATGGCCTCGCGGCGGTCGGCGATCCGCTCGAACGGCGTGCCGGTCCCGGCGAGGCCGGGGGCGATCTGGTCCAGGATGGCCTCCGGGTCCTCGTTGCGCGGGTTGTCCGAGGTGAGGACGCACAGGTCGGAGTGGGCCCCGGCGATCCGTCCCATGTCGGCGCGCTTCGTGTCGTCGCGGTCGCCGCCGCAGCCGAAGACGGTGATGATCCGGCCTCGGGCGTAGCCGCGGACGGTGGTCAGCACCTTCTCCAGGGAGTCCGGCGAATGGGCGTAGTCCACGATCACGGAGGTGCCGTCCGGGGTCTCGAAGCGTTCGAACCGGCCGGGGACGGGCGGCATCCGGTCGAGCGCGGCCACCAGGCCGCCCAGCTCGTGCCCGAGGACGTGGCAGGCGGCCAGGGCGGCGAGGGCGTTGGCCACGGAGTACCGGCCGGGGACGGGGATCGACGCCGGATACGTACGCCCGTCGTGGTGGAGGGTGAACCGGGTGCCGGACGCGCTGACCGCGAGATCGGTCGCCCGGTAGTCCGCCGGCCCGTCGAGGGCGTACGTGGTCACCGCGCCCGGCATCATCGCCACGATCCCGGCGCCCACCGGGTCGTCGGCGTTGACCACCGCGTGGCGGCACAGGCCCTGGAAGAGACGGAGCTTGGCGTCCCGGTAGTTCGCCATCGTGCCGTGGTCGTCGAGGTGGTCCTGGGTGAGGTTGGTGAACACCCCGACGTCGATGAACGTACGGTCAACCCGGTGCGTCAGCAGGCCCATCGACGTGGCTTCGAGCACGACGCCGCCGGCTCCGCGGTCGCGCATGCACGCCAGGAGGTATTGCAGGTCGGGCGACTCCGGGGTGGTCAGCACCGATCGTGGCATCGGGATCAGCTCGTCGCCGATCCGGCTGCCGGCCGTCCCGATGACCCCCACCTTCGCGCCCTCGGAGATCCGCAGGGCGGACTCGACCATGTACGAGACCGATGTCTTGCCGTTGGTGCCGGTGACCGCGACCACGTCCATCTGCCGCCCCGGTTCGCCGAAGTAGCGGGAGGTGACGATCGCGGCCGCCCTCCGGACGTCCGGCACTCGCACGGCGCACGAGCCCGGCGGCCACACCGACGCCGAGAGCGCCGATTCCGTGCCGTCGACGACGACGGCGGCCGCTCCGCGGGCGAGCGCGGGCGCGATGGAGTCGGGCCCGCCCTCCCGATGTCCTGGCACGGCGATGAACAGGCAGCCCGGCGTCACCCGGTCCACGTCGAAGGTCGTCCCCGCGGTGATCAGTGTGCTGCTCGGGTCTCCCCGGAGTACGTGATGCTCCTGCCCGGCCAGCAATGCGCTCAGCTTCACAACGATCCCTTCGAGGTGGCCCGGCCCGGTCGTGCGGCCGTAGCCAGGCGGCAGCGCCGGGCGAGTGCCGGAACGCTGCTGTGGTGACGTGGAGCGGGGCGGAGACCACCGGGCGCCGGAAGGGCGGGGCGGGCTCGGCCCGGGAGGGGTCCGGCGGACGGCGTGGAGAGCGGCGCGCCGGGGGAGAGGATTGCTAGCCGTGGCCGTGGAGGGCGATACGGCGGGTCGGGGGCGCCTCGACGTCAGCGGCGGTGACCCGGGCGACGACGGCCGGACGCACTGCGGAGGCGGCCTGCCACAGGCACTGCCTCGTCGAACTCGTGCGACCCATGGGGCGAGTGTACGGCCGTTCCGACGGCCCGCCGCCCACATGGCCGACCGCCGCGATGCAGCGAGCGGTCGGCGGGGCCCGCAGACGGGTGCGGGCCCCGCCGACCTTTCTCGTCTACGGAGTGGAGCACGTGATCGAGAGCGCGCCGCGGCAGTACACCAGGGTCCTGCGGGGCGCGGGCCGGGCGGATCGGGCGCGACGGCCGTGGCGAGAGGTGCGGGGTTCCCAATGGACCATGAGGACCGCTGCCAGCATCGGGCCGCACGTCATGAGTATGAAGGTCATGACGTGGCCGCCACCATCGGTGGGCCGGCCTGGGCCGCCGGCAGTCCTGAGACGTCGGCCGCGGCCGCGCTCAGGAGGCGCTGAACGGCCCGCGAGCGGTTCGCGAGGGTGAGGCGGCGTCCGCGCCGGGGCCACCATTCGAGGACGGCGAGGAGGCTGGAGTCGCAGAAGGAGACCCGGGCGGTGTCCAGGACGAGGCCGGTGTAGCCGCCGGCCGCCGCCGAGGCGAGCAGGGCACGCAACGGAGCGACGCTGTAGCAGTCGATCTCCCCGACGAGGCGGACGACCAGGGTGGTGCCGAGCGTGGTGCAGGAGTCGACGACTATGACGCCGGGCGCGTTGTCCGCGCCCGAGTCGTGCACGACGGGAAGGGCGGGGGCAGCGAGCGAGGCGGGCAGTATCGGTGCTGTGCTTGAGGTACTCACAGACCCATCAACGCCTCGCGTACGGTGCTGGGATTCGAGGCACGCGGCTCTTTCACCCCATCTGAGCAGCATCGATACCCAGCACGAGCGAAAGATGCCACCCGTACGGGTCAGCGGGGCGACCCGGTGCACGGTCCGTTCGACCGGCCGGGGACCGCTCGTCGCACACGGTCCCCAGGGCCGCGGCTCACACGGTGAGCTGCTGCGGGGTGTCGGACCCTTCGGCAGCCGCTTCGGTGGTGATGCCGTGCTGCTCGTCCTCGGGGCGGCCCTTCTCGGGCAGCAGGAAGGTGATCGCGAGGAAGGCCGCCAGCAGACAGGCCTGGACGATCAGTGCGTGCTGGAAACCGGCGGTGAAGTCACCGGTCTTCGCCCGGGCGAAGAACACCGAGCCGAAGACCGCGACGCCGAGGGAGCCGCCGACCGCCTGAACCGCCGTCAGGACACCGGAGGCGGAGCCGATCTCGTCGTCCTCGACCGCGGCCAGGATGAAGCTGAACAGGGCGGCGATCACCATGCCCGCGCCGACGCCCGCCACGGCCGTACCGGGAACGATGTCCCAGATCGAGAACGAGGCGGCGTCGAGTCCGTCGAGCTCGAACCACAGGACCGCCGCGCCGGCCAGCTGGACGAGCGGTCCGATCTGCAGCACCTTGCGCCCGATCCGGTCGGCGAGGAACGCGCCGCTGACCGCGCCGCCGATCGCCGTGCCCACCGCGAGGGGCAGATTGCCGAGCCCCGCGTCGCCGGCCGTGAAGCCCCGGCCGACCTGGAGGAACAGGGTCAGGACGAGCTGGGTGCCGATCAGCCCGCCGAAGAACAGGGCGATGCCGCCGAGTCCGACGGTGTAGGCGGGCTTGCGGAGCAGACCCGGGGTGACGAGCGGCTCGCGGCCCGCGGCGGCCGTCCGGCGCTGCTGGAGGGCGAAGAGGGAGAAACCGATCACCGAGGCGGCCATGCACAGCCACGTCCACAGCGGCCAGCCCTCCTCCTGCCCCTGGTTGAGCGGCAGCACCAGCAGCGCACAGGACACCATGACCAGGGCGGCGCCGGCCGTGTCGACCCGTACCGTGCGGTCGCCCGCCTTCTTCGGCACGAACTTCGCGGCGACGACGAGCGCCGCGATGCCGATGGGCAGGTTGATCAGGAACACCGAGCGCCAGCCCAGGTCGAAGAAGTCGCCCTCGATGAGGAAGCCGCCCAGGACCGGGCCGATGATGCCGCCGAGACCGAGGACCGGGCCGAAGATCGCGAAGACCTTGGTGAGCTCGGGGCCGGAGAAGTTCTCCCGCAGCAGGCCCAGGCCCTGGGGCAGCAGCATCGCTCCGGCGGTGCCCTGCAGCAGGCGGAAGACGATCAGCGACTCGATGTTCGGCGCGATCGCGCACAGCAGCGAGCTCGTGGTGAAGGCCGCGAGGCCGATCAGGAACATCCTGCGCCGGCCGTAGCGGTCACCGAGGCGGCCGCCCAGAACCAGACCGGCGCCGAGGGTGAGGGCGTATCCGCCGATCACCCACTGCAGTCCGACGGAACCGGCACCGAGGGATCTCTCCAGGTCCGGCCCCGCGACGTTGACGATCGACGCGTCCAGGAGGTCCATGATCTCCGCGACGATCATCACCGCCAGGATCAGCCACCGCCATCGGTAGGGCTCGGTCGTCTCGTCAGGGGTGGGGGACAGGTCACGCACGCCAAATACCTCCATGGTGAAGTAATTCCACGGTGAAGGTAAAGTGGGAGGGGTAGGTTGTCAAAGCGGGACGGCCGAGCAGGCCGCGCGGCAGCGGAGAAGGGTGGAAGGCCGGCATGGAGGAAGCCGTACGCGACGGTGTCGCGGAGCAGCGTGAGCGGCTGATGGAATCGCTGAGGATCTACGGCGGCCACTACGCCGAACTCAGTCGGCGCTTCGCCGCCTGGCTGGGGCTGCACTCCACCGACGCGACAGCGGTACTGGAGATCGCCGCCGCCGAGGAACGCGGCACCCCCCTGTCGCCGGCGCGGCTGAGCGAGCGGATCTCCCTGTCCACGGGCGCCACCACCGCGCTCCTGAACCGTCTCGAAGCCGCAGGGCACATCACCCGCGCCCGCGAACACTCCGACCGGCGCATCGTCACGCTGCGCAGCGGCGGACACATCCAGGAACGGGCGGACGAGTTCTTCGGCCCGCTCGCCCACCGCCTCGACGCGGCGATGTCGCACTACCCGCCCCAGCTCCTGGAGCGGTTCGAGGCGTTCATGGTCGACCTGAACACCACCATGGACAGCCACCTCGCGGAACGGGACCCGGCGGCACCGCGTCCCTGACGGCAGACACCGGCACCGGGGCCCCTGACGGCAGACACCAGCAGCGGCCCCTGACGGCAGACACCGGGCGAAGACGTCGTGGTCTGGCCTCGCAGGACCGGCGTTCCTCAGCCGACGCCTTCTCGGCTCAGCTGCTCGGCCAGTCCGACGATGATTCCCTCCGGGCCGCGGACGTAGCAGAGCAGATAGCTGTCCTCGAACCGCGCGATCTCGCCGACGAGGGTGGCGCCGTGCGGGCGCAGGCGGGCGACGGTGTCCTCGATGTCGTCGACGGCGAACATGACGCGGTGCGTGCCCAGCACGTTGTGCGGCCGCTCGCGCGGCCCGCCGCCGGCCGCCGCGGGGCTGCGGTACCTCGCCAGCTCGAGCCGGCTGTGGCCGTCGGGGGTCCGGACCATCGCGATGTCACAGTGGACGCCTTCGAGTCCGGTGCACTGGTCGGCGAAGGGGCCCTTGACCTCCCCCCTGCCCTCCAGCTCCATGCCGAGTTCCACGAAGAACGCGAGGGCGGCATCCATGTCGTCGACGACGATGCCGACGTTGTCCATCCGCTGAATCGCCATGCTGGTCTCTCCTTCTTCCTCGTGCGACCGGTGGCGGCCGCCGACGCCCCGGGGACGGAGCGGGTGGCGCGTTCTCGACATCCGTCATCCCGCAGCCGCCGGCCCGTGGTCGTCCGTCGAGGGGAGAGGTCGATGCGCCACACGTTCACCATCGGCCAAAGGCCGCGGCCCGGCCACCGGATGCCCTGCCGGGACCGAGGACCCGCGTCGCGCAGGACCCGGGGTTCGCGAGGCGGTCCCGGCCGCGACGCCACGGGGACGGCAGTCGTGCCGTCCGGCCGGGCCCTCACGTCGCCGGGCGTCGTCCGTCCGGGCGGGATCCTCACCGCGCCCTGACCGCGCGGTTGCGCAACCGCCGCTTCAGGGCTCGGCGTTCGTTCTCGTCGAGACCGCCCCACACTCCCGTCACCTGGCGGGAGTCGTCCATCGCCCAGCTGAGACAGGCCTCCTGAACGGGGCAGCCCCGGCAGATGTCCTTGGCCTCCTCGGCCTGGACCAGAGCGGGGGCGCCGGTCCCCACCGGGAAGAAGAGGTCGGGGTCGACGTTCTGGCAGGCAGCGGATGCGCGCCAGCTGTCCATGTCATTCCTCCTGTCCATGGGGGTGGGTGTCATTCCTTTCGGCTGACCGGTCGGCGGCACTTGAAACACTGTCAGCCTCACGAGTACGGCCCTCGTCCGGCCGACGACGCGGAGCGGGTGGGCCGGGTTCGGATCGGGGAGACGGGGCACCCGAAGGTTCCAACCCGAGGGGAGTGACCGGTCATGACCACAGGAGAGTCGTCCGCGAAGGCGGCGAGACGAGCGGGCCGCGGAGGGGTCGTACGGGCAGGTGCGAGGGCGGGCTTCGTGGCGCGGGGGGTGCTCTACCTTCTCGTCGGAGCCCTGGCCGTACGCATCGGCCTGACGGGCACGAGCGAGCAGGCCGACCGGGGCGGGGCCCTCGCGGAGGTCGTCTCCACGCCGTTCGGGTTCGTCCTGCTCTGGGCCCTGGGCGTCGGCCTCGCCGGCATGGCCTTGTGGCGGCTTTCGGAGGCGGTCTTCGGGGCCGCCGGGCCGAAGGGCGACCGCCCCGGCAAGCGGGCCCTGTCCGGCGGCCGGGCCGTGTTCTACGCGGTCTCCTCCTTCCTCGTCCTGTCCTTCGCGACGGGAGACCGGGGCAGCGGCGCGGGTTCGACCGACAGGCAGAGCCATGACCTCACGAGCCGTCTCCTGTCGCTGCCCGGCGGGCCGTGGTGGGTGGGGGCGGTGGCCACGGGCATCCTGGGCGCGGGGCTGTGGATCGCCGGCCGGGCCGTGCTTCGGAAGTACCGAGAGCATCTGCGACGGCAGCGGATGTCCACGCTGCAACGCCGCTTCATGGACGTGACGGGCACAGCGGGCGGCGTCGCGCGCGGGCTCGTGATCGCCGCCGTCGGCTTCTTCGGCCTGAAGGCGTCGAGCCGCTCCGATCCGGGCGAGGCCAAGGGCATGGACGACGCGATCCGCTCGTTCGCGGAGGCCCCGGCGGGCCCGTGGCTCCTCCTCGCCGTCGCCGTCGGTCTCGCGCTCTTCGGGGCGTTCTCCTTCGGCCAGTCCAAGTGGCGCGAGGTCTGATCCGTCGCTACGACACGTCCCAGGCGAAGAGGGACGGCATGGGCAGGGTGGTGCCGACCCCCGGCCGGTGCGCCTGAGGCCCCGGCTCGACATCACAGGCCGCAGCTCGACATCACGCCTCGTGTCCGTCCCCTCCCTTCGAGTCGACAGATCGCCGCGGCGCGGATGAGCCGCCCCGCACGGGGCAGTCGCAGCAGGGAGCAGCCGATCTGCGCCGTCCCGCCCACGATCGGTCCCGTCGATCATGGAGGTATCCCGTGTCCGGTACGGCTCTGACCCTGGGCGCACGGCCAGGCGGGCTGATCGCCCTGCCCGGCGTCTACCGGCCGCAGGCGGACACGCATCTGCTCGCCCGCGCCCTGGCCCAGGAGGACCTCGGGCCGGGGACCGACGTGCTGGAGATCGGTACGGGCACCGGCGCGCTCGCCCTCGACGCGGCCCGGCGACGGGCACGGGTCACGGCGGTCGACGTCTCATGGCCCGCCGTCGTCACGGCCCGCCTGAACGCCCTGCGCCGGAGACTTCCCCTGCGCGTCGTTCACGGCGACTTCGCGGCGCGCAGCGCGGGCCGCCGCTTCGACCTCGTCGTCTCGAATCCGCCCTACGTGCCGGCACCGGAGGCCCTGCTGCCCTCGCGGGGGCCGGAACGGGCCTGGGACGCCGGGCCGGACGGGCGAGGCGTCATCGATCGCATCTGCGCGAACGCTCCGGCGCTGCTGCGACCCGGTGGGGTCCTGCTCCTGGTGCACTCCCAGATGTGCGGGGCCCAGGAGACCGTCGACCGGCTGACCGGGGCGGGCATGGCCGCGGAGGTCACGGCGAGGGCCTCGGTGCCCTGGGGGCCGGTCCTGTGCTCGCGCCGGTCCTGGCTGGCGCGGGTGGGCCTGGCGACCCAGGCCGAGGAACGGGAAGAGCTGGTGGTCATCCGTGCACGCTGACTCCCCGCACACGCCGGGCGACTCCCGGAACAGCCCCGGCGAGGCCCGGCGCACCCCCGGCGAAGCCCGGAACCCCCGCGGCTCCCGGCGCACCCCCGGCCCGGCCCGCACGGAGGCGCCGGCCCGCCGGGCGGCCGAGGACCCGAGGGGACCCGCCCTGGTCGAGGGGCCGGTCGAGATCGTCCTCGACGACGGGACGGTCGCCCGTTCCGAACGCTTCATGGTCGCCCTCTGTACCTGCCGCCGCAGCCGCATCTATCCGTGGTGCGACACCAGCCACCGCCCCCGCGAGCGCGCCGTCCAGCCCTCCGAGGACAGGAACCCCTCATGACGCCCTCGATCACGAGCATCGCAAGCTCCACGAGCTCCACAGACTCCACGAGCTCCACAGACTCCACGAGCTCCACAGACTCCACGAGCACCACGGCCACCACAGCCACGGCGGCCACCGCCGCCCCCCGCCTGGCCGAACCCCGCGGCGCGTTGTCCGCCGCCGTCACCGAGGCCCTCCGGTCGGGCGGCACTCCCGCGTACCGCCCCGGGGCCGTCCTGACAGCCGATCCCTGGGGCGAGGACCTCCAGCTCGCCCTCTACCTCCTCTACGAGCTCCACTACCGGGGATTCGACGGGGTGGACGACGACCGCGAATGGGACCCGGAACTCCTCCGACTGCGCCAGGCCATGGAAGCCCGCTTCCTGCACGCCCTGAGCACCGAGCTGTCCGACGCCCCCCGATCGGTCGCGGAGGCCTTCGCCCCGCTCCTCGTCGAACCACTGGACTCCGTCGGCGGTCTCAGCCGCCACCTGGAACGGAAGGGCGAGCTGTGGCAGGTGCGGGAGTACGCGGCTCTGCGCTCGCTCTACCACCTCAAGGAGGCCGACCCGCACGTCTGGGTGATCCCCCGGCTGCGAGGCCGGGCCAAGGCCGCGATGGCCGCCATCGAGTTCGACGAGTTCGGCGCCGGCCACCCCGACCGGATCCACGCCCGGCTCTTCGCCGACCTCATGGCGGACCTCGGCCTCGACCCCGCGTATGGCCGCTACCTGGACCAGGCTCCCGCGCCGCTGCTCGCCACCGTCAACCTGATGTCCCTCTTCGGGCTCCACCGGTCCCATCGAGGGTTCCTCGTCGGTCACTTCGCCTGCGTCGAGGTGACCTCCTCACCCGGCTCCAGGCGACTCGCCAAGGCGATGCGGCGCTGCGGGGCAGGACCGGCCGCCGAGCGCTTCTACGACGAGCACGTGGAGGCGGACGCCGTGCACGAGCAGGTCGTACGCCGTGAGGTCATCGGCGGACTGCTCGCGGACGAGCCGTCCCTGGAGGCCGACATCGCCTTCGGCTGCGCGGCCACCGTCCACCTGGAGGACCGCCTCGCGGAGCACGTCGGTGCGGCCTGGGCCGGGGGACGCAGCGCGTTGCGCATGCCCTTGGGCGCCCGGACCCGGGAGCGTGCCGAGTGAGGGCCCATCGGTGGTGCAGTCGATGAACGGGTCCGACGGAAGCCGGTGCGTCCGCACGCCGGTCCGGGACCGAGCCTCGTACGCTGGCCGGATGCGTCACCACGATCTTGTCGTCATCGGTGCGGGGTCCGGCAACGCGGTGGTCGACGACTCGTTCGACGATCTGGACGTGGCGATCGTCGAGGAGCGCTGGTTCGGCGGCACCTGCCTCAACTCCGGATGCATCCCGAGCAAGATGCTCGCGTACACCGCGCAGGTCGCCCGGACCGTACGGGAGGCCGGGGCCTACGACGTGGACGCCGAGCTGAGGGCGGTGCGCTGGCGCCGGGCGCGGGACCGGGTCTTCGGGCGGCTGGACGCCGAACGGGACAGCGGCCGTCGGGGGCGCGTACAACAGGACTCGGTCACCGTGTACGAGGGCAGAGCCAGGTTCATCGGGCCCAGAACCCTCCGGATCCAGCGCGAGCACGGGACCGTCGACGTCAGCGCCGGGCAGATCGTCGTCGCGGCGGGCAGCCGGCCCGCGATCCCCGGGCCTGTCGCGGAGGCGGGCCTGCCGTACGAGACGTCCGACACCGTCATGCGGATCGACGCTCCGCCACGGCGTCTGGCGATCCTCGGGGGCGGCTACATCGCCGCGGAGCTGGCCGAGGTGTTCGCACGGACGGGGTGCTCCGTCACCGTCGTCGAGAAGGAGGAGCGCCTGCTCGGCCCGCAGGACGAGACCGTCGCGGAGCGCTTCACGGAACTGGTCCGCTCCCGCTACGACCTCCGGCTCGGCCACAAGCTCACAGCAGTCGGCGGCCGGCCGGGCGCGCTGCGGCTGAGCCTGGACGACGGATCGACGGTCGACGCGGACATGCTGCTCGTCGCGGTGGGCCGGGCCCCGAACAGCGACCGGCTGAACCTGGAGACGGCCGGTGTCGCCACCCACGACGACGGCCGGGTGCGCGTCGACCGCCATCAGCGCACCACCGCCGAAGGCGTCTTCGCCCTGGGGGACATCTGCTCACCGGTGCCCCTCAAGCACGTCGCCAACCGTGAGGCGAAGGTCGTCGCACACAACCTCCGTCACCCCGGCGACCTCATCGCCGCCGACCACGACCTGGTACCCGCGGCGGTCTTCACCCACCCCCAGATCGCCTCGATCGGCGCCACCGAGCAGGACTGCCGCGACAGAGGCCTCGACTACGTCGTGGGCATGGCCGGTTACGGCGACGTCGCCTACGGCTGGGCGATGGAGGACACCACCGGTTTCTGCAAGGTGCTCGCCGAGCCCGGCACCGGGCGTCTTCTCGGCGCCCACCTGATGGGCGCCGAGGCCTCGACCCTCATCCAGCCACTCGTCCTTGCGGCGACCCTCGGCATCGACGCCACCACGCTCGCGGAGTCCCCGTACTGGATCCATCCCGCACTCACCGAGGTCGTGGAGAACGCCCTCCTCGACCTCGGCCGGTGAGGCGGCCCGCCGGACCATGACCACGTGGAACCACAGGAGGCGCTGTGACGGACCCGGATCCCTTCACCGACGTGCTCGACGGCCCGATGTACGTCGTGACGGCCGCGTCCGGCGGAGAGCGGGCGGGCTGCCTGGTGGGGTTCGCCTCGCAGTGCTCCATCGACCCGCCGAGGTTCGCCGTGTGGCTGTCGGTCGCCAACCACACGTACCGCGTCGCGCGCGAGGCCGAGTACCTCACCGTGCACCTGCTCCACCGGGACGAGCGGGCGATGGCGGAACTCTTCGGCGAGGAGACGGGCGACCGGGCGGACAAGTTCGCCGCGATCGGCTGGCGGCCGGGAGAGGGCGGCAGCCCGATCCTGGAGGAGCTGACCACCTGGTTCACCGGCCGGATCGAAGGGCGCATCGAGGGCGGCGACCACGTCGGGTTCCTCCTGGCGCCCGTGGCGGTGTGCCCGCCGGCCGAGGGGCCACCGCCCGTGCTTCTCCGATACCGAGAGGTACGGGACCTCGACCCCGGACACCCCGCCTGAGGCCGCCGCCGACACGTTTCACCGGGCGGTCTTCCGCTTCGGTCCCCTCTGCAGCGAGGCCGGGTTCACCGAGATCGCCCCGGGGGCCGGTCGGGCGGCGACCGGCGTAGGCTCGGAGCAGGCCTGAAGGAGATGTGGTTCGTATGTGCCGGTGGCTCGCGTACTCGGGTTCGCCTCTCCTGCTCGACGCCGTGCTCTACCGCCCGGAGCACTCCCTGATCAACCAGAGCCTCCACGCGCGGATGGGCGTCGAGTCGACCAACGGCGACGGTTTCGGCGTCGGTTGGTACGGCTCGTACGGCGACGGGACGCCGGCGGTCTTCCGCGATGTCGGCCCGGCCTGGAACAACCGCAACCTTCGAGAGCTCGCGTCGCACGTCCGCTCCTCCCTGTTCTTCGCCCACGTCCGTGCTTCCACGGGTTCCGCGGTCCAGCAGACGAACTGCCATCCCTTTCGCCACGGTCGCTGGCTGTGGATGCACAACGGGGCCATCGCCGACTTTCCCCGGCTGCAGCGGGACCTGTGCATGGCCGTCGACCCCGTGCTCTTCCCCTTCATGGAGGGTTCCACGGACTCCGAGGTGATGTTCTACCTGGCCGTCACCTTCGGCCTCGACCAGGACGTCCCGGGGGCCGTCGCCCGCATGGCCGGCCTGGTCGAGAGCCTCGGAGAGAGGCACGGCGTGCCGGAACCCCTGCAGATGACGGTGGCCGTGAGTGACGGAGAGCGTGTATGGGCCTTCCGGTATTCCAGCCAGGGAAAGGCCCGCTCGCTCTTCTACAGCAGCAGGGCCGAGACCGTTCGCCGTCTTCACCCTGAGCTGGACTACCTGCGGGAGATCTCCGACGAGACCCGCATCGTCGTCTCCGAGCCGCTGGGCGACCTTCCGGGCGTGTGGAACGAACTGCCCGAGGCCAGCTACGCGGTCATTCCCTCGGGCTCGGCCGCGGACTACGTTCCGTTCTCACCGCGATCGCCGTGACGCCGGTACGGCCGGCACCGAGCCCGGAGTGTCGCGCGGCGACGCCCCGCGCCGTATGCCGCGCGGGGCGTCGTTCCACCGGCCCTGCCGGGCCGGGTGAGGGGCCGTCAGCGGTGGCCGCGCAGCTTGGTGAGGAGGCGCTGCACCTGGGTGCGCCTGCGGGGGTCGGCGGCGGCCCGGCGGACGGACGCCGCCGCGTTGCGGCCCTGCGGGCTGTGGGCGAATCGCTTGATGCGGGTCAGCAGTGCGCTCATGGGATTCTCCTTGGATGGCAAGGGCGGGACGTTCCTGCGGGGATCGCCTAGCGGAAGAAGGCCAGGTAGTAGTCGACGAGCCCCATCCGATGCGGCTCGTCGTCGTCGCGGTCGCGGTCGGGGCCGGGTTCGAACGGCGGGGCGTCCTCGATCTGCTGCTTGGAACAGCCGATGTCGAGGCGCTCCGTGCCGGGGTCGACCGAGGTCACGACCCCCGCCGGAACGATGACGCGTCTGCCGGGGATCCAGGGAGCCGTGTCCACCACGACATGGGCGCGGCCGGCCGCGGGCTCGTGCGTGTCGACCGTCCCCGCGAAACCGTCCAAGGCCTCGACCCTGTACCCGGTCAGGTCGAGACGCGCCGCATGCGCCGCGGTCTCCCTGTAGGTCCAGATGTCGTACGCCATGACTGTCTTCCTTCCGTCGAGGGCGAGTGCCACCGGGCTTCGTGTTCTGTCACTCCGTGTTGCCCGTCGCCGCCGTTCCACACCCTCCGGATCCGCCGAGGGCGCGACAGGCCCGGGCCGGCACGAGCGGAATGATTCCCGGAAGCCCGGGTACGCGGACGCTGTCCAACCCGTTAGGGAGGGAGCAACCATGGGTCTGGGACTGTTCATCATCATGATCGCCGTCGGCGCCATCCTCACCTTCGCGTCCGACTGGGAGCTCGAAGCGGTCGACCTCGATCTGGTCGGCCTGATCCTCATGGCGGTCGGCTTTCTGGGGACCGCCGTGTACACGAGCGTCCTTCGCCGCCGCCGGATGGTGGTTCCGCCCGTGGCGCCCACGGCCACCGACGACCGGCGTGACCTGCTCTGAGGCGGCCCGCGCGGTCGATGCCGTGACCGACACGACGTACAGCGACAGAGGAGTGACAGACATGACCGACCGCATCTGGTCCTACAGCACGGAGTCCGGCCACCTGGCGGGCATCGACCTCATCGGATGGCGGGTCGAGGCGTCCGACGGCCACATCGGCAACGTCGACAAGCACTCCGACGAGGTGGACGACGCCTATCTGGTCGTCGACACGGGCGCCTGGATCTTCGGCAAGGAGGCGCTGATACCGGCGAGCGCCGTGACCACGGTCGACCTGGAGGACTACACGATCCACCTCTCCCTGACCAAGGAACAGGTCAAGGACGCACCCGAGTTCGTCTCCGACAAGCACCTGGCGGACCTGCAGTACCGCGAGGAGATCACCCGGCACTACCACACCGGCGGCCCCTTCTCGGGCGGCACCGGTGCCATCTGACAAGCCGCGGCCCGGGCTTGTGGCGGACGCCACGACGGCGGCACGAGAAGCCGATCCGTCAGGACGCGGCAGGTTTGCCGCGGGCATATCCGGTGAGACGGGCCTCATGAGTGCTTCGGAGAAGAACGGACACAACCCGATCCCCTGGACCAGGCCGTACGTGGTGCGGGACTACCCCGACATCACGGAGGCGTACGACCCCGACACGGCGGAGGGGTTCGTGCTCCACACGTCGGAGTGGTACGACTCCGACGCGGCGGACGTCTACGGGGAGCTGTCCGTCCTCCCCGACCGGTTCCCCGAAAGCGCCGGCAGTCCCGCGCAGGCCGCCCGCGGTGCCGGGAACGCCTTGTGGGCCGCGGTCCGCGCGCACAAGGCGATGACGGCGGGCGCCGCCGCGGGCGCGGCGGCGGCGCTGACCCTCGCGTACGCGCTGGGGCGGCGGGCGCGGCGACGCGAACCCGGTCCGGTGGCCCTGCTCCTCGAACGCCGCTTCTGAGGGGGCGAGACTCCCCTCCCGCCGGCGCGTACCCCACGTACCCCGTCCGTCCGGCTCCTTCACGTCCACCAGCGGTGTGGAGCCGTCCCCCCCCCGGCATGAATGAGCCCGGCACTCCCCGTGGGGAGCGTGCCGGGCTCGCCCGCGTGCTCGGGCGGCCGGCGCCGATTCGCCCCCGGGGCTCCGTCCCGGAGGCCCCGGAACCCGGGCCGACGGCGTGTTCCGGCCGTATGACGCGGCACCGCCCTCCTCTTGTCGATCACGGAGGGGTAGTGTCGTCATCATTGCCGTACGGCAACGATCGCGGCCGGAGTCGTCCTGGGGGAGCGGGCGTCCGGCTCTGTGACCGGGGTCGAACGGTCCGTATGCGGAAGCTTGTTGCGGAACGAGGATGGGGCATGTCTGAGACCACGACCGAAGGCTCCTCGACCCGGGTGCCGCCCGGGCCGGCCGCGGTGGGCGAGCCCGAGCTGCGACAGCTCCTGGCCGGACTCACGGCGGTGCGGGACGGCGACTTCGGCACCCGTCTGCCCGACGAGGCGGACGGCCTGATGGGCGAGATCTCCATGGTGTTCAACGGGATGGTCGACCAGCTCTCCCTGTTCACCTCCGAGGTGACGCGGGTCGCCCGCGAGGTCGGCACGGAGGGAACACTGGGCGGGCAGGCCGCGGTGCCCGGCGTCTCCGGGACGTGGGCGGACCTCACCGACTCGGTGAACGCGATGGCCGGCAACCTCACCACCCAGGTCCGGGACATCGCCCAGGTGGCCACCGCCGTCGCCAGGGGAGACCTCTCCCAGAAGATCGACGTGGACGCGCGCGGCGAGATCCTGGAGCTCAAGAACACCATCAACACGATGGTCGACCAGCTCTCCTCCTTCGCCGACGAGGTCACGCGCATGGCCCGTGACGTGGGCACGGAGGGCATTCTCGGCGGACAGGCCGATGTGAAGGGCGCCTCCGGCACCTGGCGGGACCTGACCGACTCCGTCAACTCCATGGCGGGGAACCTCACCGCCCAGGTGAGGGCGATCGCCCATGTCGCCACCGCGGTCGCCACCGGCGATCTGTCGAAGAAGGTCGACGTCGACGCCCGCGGCGAGATCCTGGAGCTGAAGACGACCATCAACACGATGGTCGACCAGCTGTCGGCGTTCGCCGACGAGGTGACCCGCGTCGCCCGCGAGGTGGGCACCGAGGGCAACCTCGGCGGCCAGGCCACCGTCCGGGGCGCCTCGGGTACCTGGAAGGACCTGACGGACAACGTCAACGTGATGGCGTCCAACCTCACCGGGCAGGTGCGTTCGATCGCCCAGGTCGCCACCTCCGTGGCCCGCGGTGACCTCTCCCGGCGGATCACCGTCGAGGCCAAGGGCGAGGTCGCAGCGCTCGCCGACACCATCAACACCATGGTGGACACGCTGTCGGCGTTCGCCGACGAGGTGACCCGCGTCGCCCGTGAGGTGGGCACCGAGGGCCGGCTCGGCGGCCAGGCCCGCGTACCGAACGTGGCCGGCACCTGGAAGGACCTCACCGACAACGTCAACTCCATGGCGAACAACCTGACCGGGCAGGTCCGGAACATCGCCCAGGTCACCACGGCCGTCGCCAACGGCGACCTCTCCAAGAAGATCGACGTCGACGCCCGCGGCGAGATCCTCGAACTCAAGACGACCATCAACACGATGGTCGACCAGCTGTCCTCCTTCGCCGCCGAGGTCACCCGCGTCGCCCGTGAGGTCGGCAGCGAGGGCCGCCTCGGCGGCCAGGCCGAGGTCGAGGGCGTCTCCGGCACCTGGAAGCGACTGACCGAGAACGTCAACGAACTGGCCGGCAACCTCACCCGCCAGGTTCGCGCCATCGCCGAGGTCGCGAGCGCCGTCGCCGAGGGCGATCTGACCCGCTCGATCACCGTCGAGGCCTCGGGCGAGGTGGCCGAACTCAAGGACAACATCAACGCGATGGTCGGCTCGCTGCGCGAGACGACGCGGGCCAACCAGGAACAGGACTGGCTGAAGTCCAGCCTGGCCCGGATCTCCGCGCTGATGCAGGGCCACCGCGATCTGGCCGTCGTCGCCGATCTCGTCATGGACGAGCTGACCCCGCTCGTCGCCGCCCAGTACGGCGCGTTCTACCTGGCCGAGGAGGGCGTGGACGGCGTCGAACTCGGCCTCGTCGGCTCCTACGGCCGACCCGCCGCGGACCGGGGCCGGGACCGCTTCCGGCTGGGCGAGTCGCTCGTGGGACAGGCAGCGCGCGGCCGCCGCACCATCGCCGCCGAGAACGTCCCCGCCGACTACGTCACGATCTCCTCGGGACTCGGCAGCACGGCCCGGGGCAGCCTCGTCGTCCTGCCGGTCGTCGTCGAGGACCAGGTCCTCGGCGTCATCGAGCTCATGTCCTTCAGCCCCTTCACCTCCGTGCACCGGGACTTCCTGGAGCAGCTCATGGAGACGGTGGGGGTCAACATCAGCACCATCGTCGCCAACGCCCGTACCGACGAACTCCTCGACGAGTCCCAGCGGCTGGCGGGCGAGCTGCGCTCGCGCACCGAGGAACTCCAGGTGCAGCAGGAGGAGCTCCAGCGCTCCAACGCCGAACTGGAGGAGAAGGCGGCCCTGCTCGCCACCCAGAACCGCGACATCGAGGCCAAGAACCTCCAGATCGAACAGGCCCGGCAGGAGCTCGAGGACCGCGCCCAGCAGCTCGCGCTGGCCTCGACGTACAAGTCCGAGTTCCTGGCGAACATGAGCCACGAACTGCGCACCCCGCTCAACAGCCTGCTGATCCTGGCCCAGCTGCTGGCCCAGAACCCGACCCGCAACCTCACGGCCAAGCAGGTCGAGTACGCCGGCATCATCCACTCCGCCGGCTCCGACCTGCTGCAGCTGATCAACGACATCCTCGACCTGTCCAAGGTGGAGGCAGGGAAGATGGACCTCAACCCGGAGCGCGTGCCCCTGCGCAGGCTCCTCGACTACGTCGAGGCCACCTTCCGCCCCCTCACCTCGCAGAAGAGCCTCGCCTTCTCGGTCGCCACGGCCGCCGGCGTCCCCGTCGACCTGCTCACCGACGACTCCCGGCTCCGGCAGGTGCTGCGGAACCTGCTCTCGAACGCCGTCAAGTTCACCGAGCACGGCGGCGTCGAGCTCCGCATCGAACCGGCAGCGGACGCCGAGCTCCCCGTCTCGGTCCACCGGGGCGGCCCCGTCGTCGCCTTCCGCGTGACGGACACCGGCATCGGCATCGCCACCGAGAACCTGGAGGCCATCTTCGGCGCCTTCCAGCAGGCCGACGGGACGACCAACCGCAAGTACGGCGGCACCGGTCTGGGCCTCTCCATCAGCCGTGAGATCGCCTATCTGCTCGGCGGCGCCCTCACCGTCACCAGCGTGGCCGGCGAAGGCAGCACCTTCACCTTCTACCTGCCCGTCACCCGCACCGACTTCACAGAGAAGCCCGACCCCGCCGCCCGCCCTCTGGAGACCACCGAGGTCGCGGCACCGGACCGGGGCGCCGCTCTCGCCCAGCCCGCCGGGCCCGGCGCGGCGACGGCCCGGCCGACCCGCCGCCTCCTCGTGATCGAGGAGCGCCCGCGCGGGCTCCTCGCCGTCGTCGCCGAGAACGCGGTCACGCAGCTCTCCGACGACGTGCGCCACGCCGAGCGGACGGACATCGAACTGATCGCGGTCGTCGGCCCTCAGGAGGCGGCCAGCGCGCTCGCCACCCAGCCGTTCCACTGCGTGGTGCTCGACGTCGACATGGCGGACGGCGACGCCCTGCGCTTCCTGGGCGCCATGGACGGCGACGAGGCGTTGCGTACGGTTCCGGTCCTCGCCCACAACAACCGCAGGCTCCCCGCCGACGAGGAGGGCGCCCTGCAGGAGCTCGCCCGGCGCCGTCCGCTGGAACTCCTCTCCAGCCTCGACGAACTGCGCGAGCGGATCGCTCTGCACCTGTCCGCGGAGCAGCCCGGTGACGTCGTGCCCCTGGTGCGCGGTGACCACTGGGCCCCGGCACCCCAGGCCATCGACACCACACTGCACGGCCGTACCGTCCTCGTGGTCGACGACGACGCCCGCAACCTCTACGCCCTCACCGGCATCCTGGAACTGCACGGCGTCACGGTGCTGCACGCCGAGAACGGCCGTAAGGGGATCGACACGCTCCTGGCCAACCCGGCCGTGTCCCTCGTCCTGATGGACGTGATGATGCCGGAGATGGACGGCTACACCGCGACGACACGGATCAGGCAACTGTCGCAGTACGCGGAACTGCCCGTGATCGCGGTCACCGCCAAGGCCATGCCGGGCGACCGAGAGAAGAGCCTGGCGTCGGGCGCCAGCGACTACGTGACGAAGCCCGTCGACGCCGACGAGCTCATCGCCTGTGTCGGCCGCTGGCTGAACGATGGGTAGTCCCGTGACCGTCCCCGCCGGGCCGTCCCGCACGCCGCGGAGTGCCCCGCGCCGCTCCGGCGCGCCATGTCCCCGTCCGTGCGGCGGCCACGAGGCCGTCCTGACCGAGGAGTCGCCGACGTGAGTGGCCCCCGCTTCCGGGACGGAGACCCGTCTGCCGGGCTTCATGGGGAGGGCGCTGCGGCGCCTGAGGCATGTGAGGCGCCTGAGGTCCCTGAGACCTGGAAGGTGCCTGAGGCACGCGAGGCGCCCGAGGCCCCGGAGCCCCCCGAGGCGCCAGCCGGCGTCCCGGGTTCCCCTCCCGCCGACGGCGAACGCCCGCCGACGCGGGACGACTTCGCCGACGGCCGGCTCGCCGCCACGGTGGAGCGCCTGCGCGGCGAGGTGCGCGCCGCGCACGCGGCGGCCGAGGGGCGTGCCCTGATCGAACTCGCCAAGGGCGTCCTCGTCGAGCGCCTGGGCTGCGGCCCCGCCCAGGCGGCGCGGCAGCTCGCCGAACTCGCCGACCGGGCCGGGCTCTCCCGCCTGGAGCTGGCCGCGGACATCATCAACCAGGCGGCCCGCGACCAGGTCGCCGAGGTCGCGGGCGAGTTCGTGAGGACGACCATCGGCGAGCCCGGCACCGCCGGACCCGCCGCCTCCGTCGGCGTGCGTCTGCGCACGGCGGAGAGTGCGGCGCTCAGCGCCGGCGACACCCAGGCCGTCGCCGATTCGCTGCTCGCACACGCCCTCGAACCCCTGGGCGCCGTCGCCGTGGCCATCTGGACCACCGGCCCGGACGCGTCGCTGAGCCTGCGCGGCCACGCCGGGTTCGGCCCCGACGAGGCGGCCCGCTGGCACTACGTCCCTCCGGGGGTGACCACCGCGGCCCGACAGGCACTCACCGGCCGCCGCACCGTCTGGTATCCCTCCCTTGCCGCCGCGGGCATCCCCTCGATCGGCCGCGCACGCCACCCCGACGGCGGGCGGGTCGTGGTCCCCGCCGGGACCGGCGGCCGTATCCACGGCGTCCTGGAGATCTGCTGGGCCCGCCCGCTGGACCCCCAGCCGCAGGCCGTGGAACGCCAGATCGAGGCCCTCGCGGAACTCTGCGCCCACACCCTTGAGGTGCTGCCCGGACAGGCGGCCCCGACACGCTCCCCCGTCCCCACCGGGGACGGATCACTGGAGCTGGCCGAACTCTCCGACGGGCTCTACGACCCCGCCCTCGTCCTGACCCCGCACCTGGACGAGGCGGGGAGGCTCGCCGACTTCCGTGTCCGGCACGCCAACGCGCACTTCCAGGACCCGGCGGGACGGCCCCGCGGCGCCGTCGACGGGGCACTGCTCCTGGAGGCGTACCCCGCGACCGCCGACGAGAGCGAACTCTTCGAACGGATCGAGCGGGTCTACGCCACGGGCGAGCCCTTCCGCGCCCGCCGCACCCGGCTCACCGCCCTGGTGGACCAGGTGCCGCTCACCTCGCTCGCCGACATCAGCATCAGCCGGTACGGAGGGAGCGTCCTCCTCATCTGGCGCGTCGAGGACGAATCGGCGCGCCTGGCCAGCCTGTTGCAGCACGCCCAGCGTCTCGGCCGGGTCGGCGCCTTCGAGGAGGACGCCCTCACCGGAGACATCACCTGGCACGGCCAGCTCTTCGAGCTCTTCGGCCGTCGGCCGACGGAGGAGCCGGTCGCCCTGCGCGACCTGGCCGGCCACGCCCACCCCGACGACTCCGGCACCATCCGGCAGTTCCTCCAGACGGTGCTGCAGCAGAGGCAGGTGGGCTCCGCGGCCTTCCGCATGCTGCGCCGCGACGGGGTCACGCGTCACATCAGGGTGACCGCCGAACCCGCCCTGGGAGTCGACGGCGGCCTCGAGACCGTCAGGGGCGCCTACCAGGACATCTCGGCGCAGCACTGGACCGAGGTCGCCCTCACGGCCACCCGCGACCGGCTCGTCGCCACGGAGGAGGCAGCCGAGGAACGCAACCGGCTCACCCTCCAGCTCCAGCACGCCATCATGCCGCCGGTCAAACCGCCGCTCGACGCACCGGCCCTCGACGTCGCCGTGCGCTACCGCCCGGCCGAGTCCGAGTCGCTGGTCGGCGGCGACTGGTACGACGCCGTCGTGCTGCCCTCCAAGAAGGTGCTCCTGTGCGTGGGGGACGTCGCGGGCCACGGGGTGGAGGCCGCCACCGGCATGGTGGTCCTGCGCAACGCCCTCCGCGGCCTCGCCGTCACGGGCGCGGGGCCGGGACAGCTCCTGTCCTGGCTCAACAGCGTCGCCCACCACCTCACCGCCCATGTCACGGCCACCGCCGTGTGCGGGATCTTCGACCCCGCCACCCGTACGCTGCGGTGGGCCAGGGCGGGGCACCTGCCGCCGGTGCTCGTCCGGGGGAACGAGGCCGCCGACCTGCCGCTGCTGCGCGGACTGCTGCTGGGGGCGCTCGCCGAAGCCGAGTACGAGGAGTCGGAGCTCCGGCTCGAACCCGACGACATCGTGCTGATGTACACCGACGGCCTCGTCGAGCGGCGGGACACCCCCGTCCAGGACTCCGTCGCCCAGCTGCTCGCCGTCGCCCGGCTGCCTTCCGACAGCCTCGAACAGCGGCTGGACCAGCTGCTGGCGCGTAGCAAGTCGGACACGGACGACGATACGTGTGTGGTCGGCGTACAGGTGTCCTGATCGTCCAGATGCCCTGAACCCGGTCCGTCCGTGCGGCACCGTCCCCCCGGACCGCCCGCCGCCGACCGTCATCCACATGACCGCCTGCCCGTGACCGCCCGCCGCCGACCGTCACCCACACGACCGCCCCCCGCCCGTGACCGCCCGCCCACGACCGTCCCCCAGACTGTCTGTCCAACGACCTTCCCCCACCCGGAAAGCAGGGAACATGCCCGAGCGAGAACCGATCCTGGACATCGGCGTCGAGATCCGCGACGCCCGCACGGCCGTGCTCTCCGTGGCGGGTGAGCTGGACATGGAGACGGCCGGCCGGCTCGACGACCACCTGGCGGAGCAGCTCGGCCAGGGGCGGCACCACCTCGTCCTCGACCTGTCCGCGCTCGACTTCATGGACTCGTCGGGCCTGAACGTTCTCATCAGGTCGGTCCACAGGGCACGGGAGGCCGGCGGAGACCTGTATCTCGCCGCGCCGAACTCCGCGGTGCGACGCATCCTGGAGATCACCGGGCTGACGACGACGCTCCCGCCGCACGAACGGGTGGCGGAGGCGTTGGCCGCGGCCGGCGGCGGGAGATAGCGGAACGGGGGCGCGTCCCGGGCACGGGACCGGCCCAGGGAGGAAGGAAGAGGAAGACCGTGCACGAGACCACCGACGTCGAGCAGGCGCTCCGCCGTGCGGCTCCGCACCAGTTGGTGAGCGTCGTCGAGGGCGCCCTGCGGGAGCGCTGCGACGCCCTGCGGGTGGAACTCCGCCTGGCCGACTACGGCTTGCGGACGCTCCAGCTCGTCGGGCGCGCCCCCGGAGCGGATCCGGCGGTCCCGATCCACGACAGTCCCCAGGGACGCGCCTTCGGCGCCCAGGAGCCGTACGTCGTCGAGGGGCCCTCGTCGGTGCTGCTCCACCTGCCCGTCACCGTCCGCGGGGACCGGCTGGGCGTCCTCACCGCCGAACTGCCGCGGGGAACCGACATCCGGCCCCTGTTCCCCGGACTCGCCCAGGTCTGCGACGCGCTCGGCCACGAGATCCTGGTCGCCGAGCGTGACACGGACCTCTACGTCCTGGCACGGCGGGCGACGCGGCTCACGCTCGCCGCGGAGATGCAGTGGCAGCTCCTGCCCGGCCGTTCGTGCGCCCGCCCCGAGTTCGCCCTCGCCGCCCATCTCGAACCCGCCTACGCCATCTTCGGCGACAACTACGACTGGTCGGTCTCCGACGGCCGGCTGACCCTCACCGTCACCAACGGCATGGGAGAGGGCATCGAGGCCGCCCTGCTGACGAACCTCGCGATCAACGCGCTCCGCAACGCCCGGCGGGCCGGCCTCTCCCTCGCGGACCAGGCCGCTCTCGCCGACCAGGCCGTGTACGCGCAGTACCGCGGCGACGCCTTCGTGTCGGTGCTCCTCCTGGACTTCGACCTGACCACGGGCGAGGTGGAGGCCGTGGACGCCGGTTCGCCCCGTCTGTGGCGGCTGCGGGGCCACTCCGTCGAGTCCATCGGCTTCGATGCGCAGTTGCCCCTCGGCATGTTCGAGGACACCGGCTACGTCCCCGAGCGGTTCACCGTGGAGCCGGGGGACCGCCTGCTCTTCGGCAGCGACGGCGTGTACGCCGCCGTCTCGCCGGCCGGGGAGAGCTACGGCGACCGGGCGCTGGCGCGCGCGCTCAAGGGAACGCGGCTGCTGCCGCCCACGCACGTCCCGCAGACGATGCTCCGGGAGCTGACCACCCATCACGGCGGCGGCGCACTGGACGACGACGCCCTCGTCGTCTGTCTCGACTGGCACGGCGCCGCGTCGTAAGTTGCCGTGCGGCAACTGTATCCTTGGGGCAATACCAGGCGTGCGCCCGGTAGGGCACGTCATGGACGACCAGGGGTGGCAATGGGGACATGGGGTGTGCGGCCGGCCGGAGC
>NZ_JBHTSA010000025.1:0-88709 GCF_042795405.1 Streptomyces sp. NPDC056480
GCCCCGGGCGCCGTCGGCCGGCGCCGGGGCCGCTCGTCCACCGTCCGCTCGGCGCGTGGCCGCGTTACTTGACGAGGTAGCCGCGCAGGTCGTCGAGGACCAGGTTCGCCGCCGTCACGCCGAGGCCCAGGTACCAGGTCTCGTCCGGGACGTCCTCGGCCTGGCCGGCCTTGACGGCCTTGAGGTTCTTCCAGAGCGGGTTGGCCTGGGCGGTGTCCTTCTTGGTGGCCTTGGCCTCGCCGTACACGCCGGTGAAGATCCAGTCGCCGTCGGCCTCGTCGATCTTCTCCGGGCTGATCTCGGCGGCGAGCTCGTCGATCTGCTGGTTCTCGGGCCGCGGCAGGCCGGTGTCCTCGAGGATGGTGCCGATGAACGACGCCTTCGCGTACAGGCGGATCTTGCCGGGGAGGTAGCGGACCATCGAGACGGTCGGCTTGTTCGGGCCGATCGCCGTGCCGAGCTCCTCGGCCTTGGTCTCGTACGCCGCGAGCTTCTCCTTCGCCTCGGCGGTCCTGTCGAGCGCGGCGGCGTTGAGGAGGTAGTTCTCCTTCCAGGTGAAGCCCGGGCGGATGGAGAACACGGTCGGCGCGATCTTCGACAGCTCGTCGTACTTGTCCGCGGCGCGCAGCTGGCTGCCGAGGATCAGGTCGGGCTGGAGGTTGGCGATGGCCTCGAGGTTGAGGTTGTTGATGGTGCCGACGGACTTCGGGGTGCCGGCGTCCTTCTGGAGGTAGGCCGGGATGCCGTCGTCGCCTTCGGCGGGGGCGTAGCCGACGGGCTTGATGCCGAGGGAGACGACGTTGTCGAACTCGCCGACGTCGAGGACGACGACCCGCTTCGGGGCGGCCGGGAGCTCGGTCTTGCCGAGGGCGTGCGTGAGGGTGCGCGGGAACTGGCCGGCCTTGGCGTCCGTGCCCATGGCCGCGGTCTTCGCGGCGGCGTCGCCGAAGTCCTTGCCGCCGGTGGCGACGTCCTTCTTCTTGCCCGTGCCCTCCTTCGTGGAGGCGTCGGAACCTCCGTCGCCTCCTCCGCAGGCCGCGAGCGAGAGCGCGGCGGCGAGGGCGACGACGGCGGCGGTGCCGCGGCGGCGGAGGGACATGAGAAGGCTCCTGTACGTGTCCTGGCGGGGAGACGGGCGCGACCGGGCCGGAGTCGTGGGGGCTCCGTCCGGGGCTGCCGGCCGGAGTCGTGGATTCCGTCCGGAGCACGCCGGCCGGAGTCACAGCCTCCGTTTAGGTTCGCCTTACCTTACTCATCACGGGCAACTCCAGCACACCCGCCCCCCACCCCTCAGCCGAACCGCCGCACAGCCACCCTTATGTGTGAAGTGACCCTGCTCGTGTTGTTCGGCTGGAAGTGCGAAAACTAGCTTCATGGCCGGAGGTGACGAGTCGATGACAGCGTGTGCCATCGAGACCACGGCCGAGGACGACGACCGCGACGGGGAGCACCCCGGCCGCGGCGTCCGGCCGGCGGAGTTCACTACGGGTCTCACGATCACGGCGAACGGCGCGTACGCGGCCAGGCTCGCGGGCGACGGGGACGCCCTGTACGCGGAGCGGTGGACGCTCGACGGCCCCGAGCCGTACGCCGTCCCGCTCCCCCTCGACCAGCCGGAGGAGCCCGGCACCCAGCTGCTGCCCCTGGCCGACGGCCGGGTCCTGGTGGCCCGCCGCGTGGACGGGCGGCGGAACACGTTCTCGCTGCTCTACCCCACGGGACCGGCCACCGGGGAGCTCCGGCTCGGCGCCGTGGAGGCCCCCGGTTCGGAGCGGCTGGTGCTGCTGCCGCCCTCGCCGGACGGCGTCTGCGCGTACGCGATGTGCGTCGGCCCCGACACGACCACGCTGTGGCTGGTCGCGGGCGGGGCCTTCGGTCCCGAGCAGGTCGCGGAGGTCAGGGGCCGGTGCGCGGGCGGGGTGTGGCTCGACCGTGCGGGCCGGATACTCGCGCTCGACCGGCGGCTCGACGACGGGCCGGTGAAGGCGGTCGCCGTCGACCTGGAGCGGGGCGGCGAGGTGACGCCGCTGCTGCAGATCACCGAGGGCAGCGACGACCGGCTGCTCCTCGCGGACCCGGACAGCGGGCTGCTCCTGATCCGTTCCGACGCGCCGTCACCGGGGCACCACCGGCTGGGCTGGGGGGTGCTCGGCAGTCTGCTGCCGGTGCGCTTCCCTGAGTGCCTGCGGCTCGACGACGCGGCGCTGACGCCGTTCGCCGTCCAGCCGGGGCAGGTCCTGATGCCGGAGACCTGTGCGGTCGCGCTGCGCATCGACGCGGCGGGCGGCAGCTGGGTGGGGACGTGGCAGCCGACGGCCCGCCGGATGGGCCAACTGGCCGCACCGGTGGGGTGGCTCGCCGGGGCCGGCCTGTGGACGGCCGGGGGCGTGCTCCGGCTGCCGTACGCGACGGCCGGGGCGCCCTGCGGTCTCGCGGACGTGGAGGCGCCTCCGGAGCCGGAGCCCGACGCGGTCGCGACGGCGGCTTCGGCGGGGGCTTCGGCGGGGGGCTGCGCGGGAGCGGGCGCGGGCGTCGAGGAGCCCCGGGTGTGCCGTCCCGTGCCGTTGCAGCAGGCTCCGCTCACGGACGGGAAACCAGCTGGCTAGACTCTCGGGCTGCACAGCACGACCGATGTCAAACGGGGTGAGTTCGACCATGTCGGAGAACAGCACGAACGGGCAGGAGCCGAACGGCTCCGGAAAGCACCGCGGGGACGCCGCGCCGACGGAGGACTCCGCGTCCTCCCCGCACGGCCGTCACCGCCGCGAGCCCGTCTCGCAGTAACGAGCAGGAACGAGCAGTACCAGGCAGGGCGAAGGGCCCCGGGTCACCCCCGGGGCCCTTCGTCCTCCCCACCGTCCCCCGGCCGGGCCGCACCCCGGCCGGCGGTCACCCCCGGCCTCAGCCCTTCTTCAGGCCGAGGACCTCCGAGGCCGCGAAGGTCTCGCCCGCCGGGCGGGACGCGTAGTGCGGGGTCAGGAGGCCGTCCAGTTCCTCGTACGTGAACGCCTCCTTGGCCGTGTCGAACTTGGCCGCCACCCGCGGCCGGTCCACGATCGCGACCATCCCGCCGTGCACGACGAGCAGTTGCCCGCTGACCCCGGCCGCCGCCGGGGAGGCGAGGTAGCCGACGAGCGGCGCCACGTGCTCCGGGGACAGCGGGTCGAGGTCGCCCTCGGCCGCCGGCTCGGCGAAGCCCGCGAAGACGTCCTCGGTCATCCGGGTGCGCGCCCGGGGGCAGATGGCGTTCGCCGTCACCCCGTACCGGGCGAGCGCGAGCGCCGTGGACGTGGTCAGCCCCACGATCCCGCCCTTCGCGGCCGCGTAGTTCGGCTGGCCGGCCGAGCCGGCGAGGAAGGCCTCGGAGGAGGTGTTGACGATCCGGCCGTACACGCCGGTCTCCCCCGCCTTCGCCCGGCTCCTCCAGTGCACCGCCGCGAAGTGCGTGGTGTTGAAGTGGCCCTTGAGGTGGACCCGTATGACCGAGTCCCACTCCTCCTCGCTCATCGAGAAGACCATCCGGTCGCGCAGGATGCCCGCGTTGTTGACCAGGACGTCCAGCTTGCCGAACTCGGCCACGGCCAGGTCGATCAGGGCCCGCGCCGTCTCGAAGTCGGCGACGTCGCCGAGGTGCGCGACCGCCCTGCCGCCCGCCGCGCGGATCTCCGCGGCGACCTCCTCGGCGGGCGCGGCGGAGGCCGCGCCCGAGCCGTCGCGCCCGGGCTGGCCGTAGTCGTTGACGACGACGGCCGCGCCGAGCCGGGCCAGTTCCAGGGCCTCGGCGCGGCCGAGACCGCGCCCGGCGCCGGTGACGATCGCGCTCAGACCCTCAAGAGGGAGTGACATCTCGCAGAAGTCCTCTCAGATCTCGATGCAGGTACGGAGGGCCGCGCCGGTCCGCATCTGCTCCAGGGCCTCGTTGATGCCCGCGAGCGGTACGCGGTGGGTGATGAGGGACTCCAGGTCGATGCGGCCGGCCCGCCAGAGCGCGATGGCCCGCTCGTAGGAGCGGAGCACGTCGCCGCCGCCGTACATGGAGGGCAGGATCCGCTTCTCGTCGAAGAACAGCTCGAACATGTTGAGCTGGAGGTTGTCGTCCATCGCTCCGGCCCCGACGACGCAGAGGGTGCCGCCGCGCCGGGTGTTCTCGTACGCGGTGCGGGCGGTGGCGGACTTGCCGACGACCTCGAAGACGTAGTCGAAGCCCTCGCCGGCGGTGATCCGCTGCTTGGCGTCGGCGAGCGCGTCCGGGGCGACCGCCTCGGTGGCGCCGAAGCGCAGCGCGGCCTCGCGGCGCGACTCGACGGGGTCGACGGCGACGATCTGGGCGGCGCCCTGGAGCTTGGCGCCCTGGATCGCGGAGATGCCGACGCCTCCGCAGCCGATGACGGCGACGGACGAACCGGCCTCCACCTTGGCCGTGTTGATGGCGGCGCCGAGGCCGGTGGTGACGCCGCAGCCGATGAGGGCGGCGATGTCGAAGGGCACGTCGTCGGGGATCGGGACGGCGCAGCCCGCGTCGACGACGACCTCCTCGGTGAAGGTGCCGGTGCCGGCGAAGCCGAAGACGTCACCGCCGGGGCGCTTGAAGTTGGGCGTGCCGGCGTTCATGAAGCCGGCCAGGCAGAGCTGGGTCTGGCCGCGCTTGCAGGCGGGACAGCTGCCGCAGGCGGGCAGCCAGCAGAGCAGCACCCGCTGGCCCTGGGTGAGTCCGGTGACGCCGTCGCCGACGTCGAGGATCTCGCCCGCGCCCTCGTGGCCGGGGATGAAGGGGGCGGGCTGCGGGAGGACGCCGCTCATCGCGGAGACGTCGGAGTGGCAGAGGCCGGTGGCCCGGACCCGGATCTTCACCTTGCCGGGGCCGAAGCCCACCGCCTCGACGTCGTCGACGACTTCGAGCTTGTCCTGGCCGATCTCGTGCAGTACGGCTGCGCGCATGGTGCGGCTCCAATCAGGCGATCAGGCGTGTTCGACGAGGGTGTCGGCGAGGACCGGGGCGTCGTCGCGCTCCACGGCCGTCACCGCCACCTGGACGCGGCCGTCGCCGGCCCACATCCGGATGCGCAGGGTCTCGCCCGGGAAGACGATCCCGGCGAAGCGCGTGCGGTACGAGCGGACCCGGGCGACGTCCCCGCCGAGCACCGTGTCCACCACCGCCTTGAGGGTCATGCCGTACGAGCAGAGCCCGTGCAGGATCGGCCGGTCGAAGCCGGCGAGCTTGGCGAACTCGGGGTCGGCGTGGAGCGGGTTCCAGTCGCCGGAGAGCCGGTAGAGCAGGGCCTGTTCCTCGCGGATCGGCCGTTCGACGGTGACGTCGGGCTCGCGCTCGGGGAGCGCGAGCCGCTCGGAGGGGCCGCGGTCGCCGCCCCAGCCGCCTTCCCCGCGGACGAAGATCTGGGCGTCGCTGGTCCAGAGCGGGCCGTCGGCGTCGGAGGCCTCGGAGCGCAGGACGAGGACGGCCGCCTTGCCCTTGTCGTACACGGCGGCGACGCGGGAGGTGGAGACGGCGCGGCCGGAGACGGGGACGGGGCGGTGCAGGGTGACCGTCTGGCCGCCGTGCAGGACGGCGGCGAGGTCGATGTCGATGCCGGGGGCGGAGAGCCCGCCGACGACGCCCATGCCGGCGCCCGCGACGGTCGCGAAGCTGGGCAGGACGTGGAGCTTGGATTCGAGGGTGTAGCGGAGCTCGTCGGGGTCGGTCGCCGTGCTGCGCTCGCCTTGGGACGAGCCGGCGCCGAGTCCCAGGTGGTAGAGCTGGACGTCCTTGTGGTCCCAGGAGATCTCGGCGCTGCGGGGTTCGGCGGCGACGGCCTTTGCGGGGTCGATGGGCATCGGGCTGCTGCTCCTCGTGGCGGTGAAGACCTCGGCGCGGCCGTCCGCACCGTCGGCCGCACCGAGGCCGTGCGGGGACCGTCCCGTACGCGGCCGTTCTAGAACGCGTTCTAGGTCGGTGGTCCCCATGTATAGCCCAGGCGGGAAGAGTTGGGAACCCTCCCGGCGGCGATCACCTGACGGTACGTCAGGAGCCCGGCCCGGTACATTTGTCACGGCCAGGTCCGTACACGAGCGCCTGCCGGGCGAAGGCCCCCGCTTCGTACCGTCGACCTCATGACGAAGGACCTGACGAACGAACCCGCGGTCGCCTTCCGGGCCGCGACGAAGACGTACGGCGCCGTCCGCGCCGTCGACGGGATCGACCTCACCGTCCGGCGGGGCGAGACGGTGGCGCTGCTCGGCCGCAACGGCGCCGGAAAGTCCAAGTTCGGCGAGGACGGTGTGAAGGGGGCGACGGTGTGAGGGGGGCGACGGTGAGGAACATCCGGCGAGGCATCAGGGCGCTGCGCGATCAGCAGCAATGGGAGCGGGGCCCGAACGGGCTCAGCCTCCTCCCCTGGCTGCTGATGGGCCTGGGCGCGCTCTCCCACCTGCTCGGCGGCCAGGCCCCGAACCCGTGGATCGGTGGCCTCGGGCTGTTCACCTTCAACACCCTCTACATCGCCATCGTCTTCCGCGCCTGCCACCCGCCCAGCCGGGAGACGCCACTGACCTGGGGGCTCCTCGCCATGCTCGGGGTGCTGACCTTCGCACTCGCCATCGGTTACGGGAGGGAGTGGCTGCTCCTCTTCCCGCTCCTGGGCCTCGCGGTCGGAGCCGTGGTGCGGCACGGGAGGCTCCTGCGGTGGGTCAGCCCCCCGCTGGTCGTGGCGGTGGGGGTGGTGACCTTCTGGCGGGACGGCTGGGACTCCATCGGCGTCGTGTACGGCACGTTCATGTCCGTGATGGTGACGGCGGCGATCCTCGCGCTCGACGAATCGGTCCGGCAACTGCGGGCGACCCGGGAGGAACTGGCCACGGCCGCCGTCGAGAAGGAACGGCTGCGGTTCTCCCGTGACCTGCACGACCTGCTCGGCCACACGCTCTCGGTGATCGTGGTCAAGTCGGAGGTCGTACGCCGGCTCGCGCCGCGCGACCTCGACGCGGCCCTCGCCCAGGTGGCGGACATCGAGGCGGTCGGCCGGCAGGCGCTCACCGAGATCAGGGAGGCCGTCACCGGCTACCGCGAGGGCAGCCTCGCCACCGAGCTGGACCGGGCGCGCGACGCGCTGTCCTCGGCCGGCATCGAACCGGTCGTACGCCGCTCGGGCCCGCTCCTCGAACCGCAGACGGAGGCCCTGCTCAGCTGGGTGGTACGGGAGTCCACGACGAACGCGGTGCGGCACAGCGGCGCGTCCCGCTGCGTGATCGCCCTGGACGGCACCCCCGACCGGGTCCGCCTCACCTTCACGGACGACGGCCCGGGCCCGGGCCCCGCGCACCGGCCGCCGACGGCACCCCGGGCAGCGGTCTGCGGGGCCTGCGCGAGCGGGTCGCGGCGGCAGGCGGCACTCTTGACTCGGGACCGGCTCCGCGGGGCGGGTTCCGGGTCACCGCGGAGCTCCCCACGGAGACCCCCGGGCCGCACGAGTGCGAGGGGGAGCCGACGACATGATCCGTCTGCTGCTTGCGGAGGACCAGGGGATGATGCGCGGGGCGCTGGCCCTGCTGCTCGGGATGGAGCACGACATGGAGGTCGTCGCTCAGGTCGGGCGGGGTGACGAGATCGTGGACGCGGCGCTGCTGGCGCGGCCCGACGTCGCGCTGCTCGACATCGAACTGCCGGGCCGCTCGGGTCTGGACGCGGCGGCGGACCTGCGCGGGCAGGCCCCCGACTGCCGGGTCCTGATCCTCACGACCTTCGGCCGCCCCGGGTATCTCCGCCGCGCGATGGAGGCCGGCGCCGCCGGCTTCCTGGTGAAGGACGGCCCCGTGGAGGAGCTGGCCGAGGCGATCCGGCAGGTCCTGCGGGGTGAGACGGTGATCGACCCGGCCCTCGCTGCGGCGGCGCTCGGCGCGGGCCCGAACCCGCTGACGGCCCGTGAACGGGACGCCCTGGCGGCCGCGGTGGACGGCGCGACGATCGCGGACATCGCGGCGGCCCTCCACCTCTCGGAGTCGACGGTCCGCAACTACCTCTCGTCGGCGATCGGCAAGACGGGCACGCGCAACCGCATGGAGGCGGTCAGGGCGGCCCGCCGGCAGGGGTGGCTGTAGCTCCCGGGGTCTAGCGGCCCTCGATCGCCGCCGCCCGCTGGGCCCCGAAGTTCATCACATAGGCGTCGAAGACCGTGGCGTCCTCGTACGCGAGCAGCGTCTCGTCGTTGTACTTGAGCGCCGTCGTCGTGTAGGTGTGACTGCCGGTGAAGACGATCTTCTTGTTCACTCCGCCGTCGTACGTGCCTTCGACCAGCAGGTACTTGGTGTGGGAGTCGGAGCCGCCGCGCTTGTCGTTGTCGAGCTGGTGCAGCGTGATGCGGCCCTTGCCCGTCACGGGCCTGGTCAGCCAGTTGGCCACCTGTCCCATGGGCTTGTCGTCGGCCGTCCAGTTGTCGAGCGACCGGTAGACGATCTCGATGTCGCACCCGGAGTTCGCCAGCTCCCACAGCTTCCTGGCCACCTCGGTGCGGGTGATGTGGCCCTGCGCGATGCGGATCCTCGTACGGCCGTCCGCGGTGCCGACGCCCGGGGAGTTCCCCGTGCAGGAGTCCGGGGTGCCGACCGGCGCCACCGTCGCGAGGATGTCGACGACGGTGTCGGTGGTGGACCGCGGGAAGAAGTGGACCTTCGCCTTGCCCGCCTGGGTGTCGTGCGCGTAGTCCGCGACCTGAGGCGTCTGCCCGGCGGCGGCGGCCGCCAGGTCGTCGGCGTACCGGGTGTACGCGGCGAACAGCTCCGTGTTGCCGACGACGGTCAGCGCGTCGTTCCACCAGTCGTCGGTGTCCTGGCTCGTGAGGTTCCCGGAGCCCTGCACGACCACGTCGTCGACGAACACGTCTCCCTTGCCCTTGGTACGGGAGAACAGGAAGAACTTGTTGTGGTTGACGTTGTCGTACGTGCCGTTCGGGTCGGCCGCCGTGGTGCCAGGGTCCAGCGCCAGGCAGGCCTCCTCCGGCTTGCAGGTCCGCACCCAGGAGTCGGGGCCGCCCGCCGGGTCCGCCAGCCGGGTCTTCAGCGTCTCGAGCCCGGTGGACCTGCTGTCGGCGTCGACGACCACCTGGACGGTGACGCCCCGCTTGTGGGCGTCGCCCAGCTTGTTGGCCAGGTACACCGACTGGAACAGGTACAGGGAGATCCGGATGGACGACCCCGCCTCCGCGCCGTCGACGAGCCCCGCCAGGTGGGAGAGGATCCGCCCTCTGGCGGAGGCGTCGGTGCTGTTCGGGTCGTTGAACACGGCGCCGGTGGTCACGGCCAGGACCGGTTCCGCCGAGGCCGACGGTGCGACGAGGAGGGACGCGCCGACGGCCAGCACGGTCACGGAGGTCCTGAGCTTGTTCTTGATCGATATCACCGGGGCATTGTCACCCGCGGCCGGCCACCGGCTTGGCCGGCCTGGGGAGCCACAGGAGCATCAGCACCGCCGCCGCGATCAGCACGCCCGTCGCCACCCGGAAGGCCATCGCGTACCCGGGGACGAGGGACGAGGGGTCCGGTGCTCCCGAGGTGACGGCCGGGGTGGCCGCCGCGGCGATCGTCGAGAGGACCGCGAGGCCCAGCGCGCCGCCCATCGTGCGTGAGGTGTTGACCAGGCCCGAGACGAGGCCCGCGTCGGACGGGGCGGCACTGGAGGTGGCGAGGGCGGCCAGCGGGGTGGTGGCCAGGCCGATGCCGGCCATCATCAGGACGCCGGGGCCCAGGATCGTCCCGAGGAACGTGCCGTCGGCCGTGAGCGTCGACTGCCAGGCGAAGCCCGCCGCCCCGATCAGGGCGCCGATGACGGCGAGGTTCCGGGCGCCGACGGCCGGCATCAGGTGCGGGGCCAGCTTGGAGCCCACGACGACGCTGAGGGAGCTGGGGACCAGGGCGAGACCGGCCTGGAGCGGGGTGTACGCGAGGACGCTCTGCGCGTAGGTGGTCATGAAGAACCACATGCCGAAGGAGGTCGAACCGCACAGCAGGATCGCCACGTTGGCCGCCGACACCGCGCGCGTACGGAAGATGCTCAGCCGCATCAGCGGCTCCGCCGTGCGGGCCTCCACCACCACGAAGACGCCGAGGAGCGCCAGACCGCCGAGGAGCGTGAGCAGGGTCTCCGGGGCCGTCCAGCCCGCCTCCTCGGTCTGGACGATGCCGTACGCGAGGGTGGCGAGCCCCGCGGTGACGAGCACCGCGCCGGGCAGGTCGAGGCGGCGGCCCGCGCCGGTGCGGGACTCGCGGAGCCAGAGCAGCGCGCCCGCGAGGACGAGGACGCCGACGGGGACGTTGATGAGCAGGACCCAGCGCCAGGACAGCAGGTCGACGAGGACGCCGCCGACGAAGCCGCCCGCGGCGCCGCCGGCCGCGCCGACCGCGGTCCAGGTGCCGATGGCCCTGGTGCGGGCGGCCCCGGCGGGGACGGCGGCGGTGATCAGGGTCAGCGTGGCGGGCGAGAGGACGGCCGCGCCGAGTCCCTGCACGGCGCGGGCGGCGACGAGTTGCCAGCCCTCCTGGGCGAGGCCGCCCGCGACCGAGGCGGCGGTGAAGAGACCCAGCCCGAGCAGGAACATCGCCTTGCGCCCGTAGAGGTCGGAGGCGCGCCCGCCGAGCAGCATGAAGCCGGCGAAGGCGATGGCGTAGGCGTTGAGGACCCATTGCAGACCGAGCGCCGAGAGTCCGAGGTCGGTCCGCATCGACGGCAGCGCCACGTTCACGACGGAGACGTCGAGGACGACGAGGAACTGGCCCGCGCAGGCGGTCAGGACGACCGCCCAGGCGCGGGGCGTGGGGAGGGACGGGGTGGTGGAGGTCGTCCGTGCGGAGTCGGTCTGCGGCATGGGTGTCATGGTCGCAGACCGCATCCGCCCCGTACATGGGGAGAAGGTCCTACGACCTGCGCAGCAGCGTCACCACCGCCGCCCCGCCCAGGCCGATGTTGTGCGCGAGCCCGACCCGCGCCCCCGTGACCTGCCGGGGCCCCGCCTCGTCCCGTAGCTGCCAGACGAGTTCGGCGGCCTGCGCCAGGCCCGTCGCGCCCAGCGGGTGGCCCTTGGAGATGAGGCCGCCCGAGGGGTTCACGACCCAGCGGCCGCCGTACGTCGTCGCGCCGGACTCGACGAGCTTGCCGGACGCGCCCTCCTCGCACATGCCGAGCGCCTCGTACGTGAGGAGTTCGTTGACGGAGAAGCAGTCGTGGAGCTCGATCACGTCGACGTCCTCGATGCCGAGCCCCGAGCGCTCGAAGGCCTGCCGGGCGGCGGCCCGGGACATCGGGCGGCCGACGGCGTCGATGCAGGAGCCCGAGGCGAAGGACTCCTCGGTGTCGGTGGTCATCGCCTGTCCGGCGATCTCCACCGCCCGGTCCCGCAGCCCGTGCTCGTCGACGAAGCGCTCGGAGACGACGAGGGCGGCGGCCGCGCCGTCCGATGTGGGCGAGCACTGGAGCTTGGTGAGCGGCCGGTGGACGGTCTTCGCGGCGAGGATCTCGTCGACCGTGTAGACGTCCTGGAACTGGGCGTTCGGGTTGTTCGCCGAGTGCCGGTGGTTCTTGGCGCCGACGGCCGCGAGCTGCGCCTCGGTCGTGCCGTACCGCTCCATGTGCTCGCGGGCGGCGTTGCCGAAGATCTGCGCGGTGGGCGGGCTCGCCTCGAAGCCGTGGCCGGCGGCCATGATCCCGTAGTGCCGGGCGACGGGCGAGGTCGTGAAGTCCCCGGCCCCCGATCCGCCGCCGAGCGCGCCCCGGCTCATCTTCTCGAAGCCGAGCGCGAGGACGCAGTCGGCGATGCCGCCCTCGACGAACTGGCGGGCGGTCATGAGCGCGGTGGAGCCGGTCGCGCAGTTGTTGTTGAGGTTGTAGACGGGGATGCCGGAGAGCCCGAGTTCGTACACGGCGCGCTGTCCGGCGGTGGAGGCCTGGAAGCAGTAGCCGACGGCGGCCTGCTCCACGCGCGCGTAGGGGACGCCCGCGTCGGCGAGGGCGGCGGTCCCGGCCTCCTTGACCATGTCCCAGTACTGCCAGTCCCTGGTCTCGGGCTTCTCGAACCTGGTCATCCCGACGCCGACGACGTACGCCTTGGTGGTCATCTCGGTTTCCCCCTCAGTCTCGCGGCAGGCCGAGCAGCCGCTCGGCGACGACATTGAGCTGTACCTGGGTGGTGCCGCCCGCGATGGTGAGGCAGCGGGACATGAGCAGTCCGTGGACGGCCCGTTCGCCGGGGCCCTCGCGCACGGCGCCTTCGGGGCCGAGGAGTTCGAGGGTGAGTTCGGCGAGCTTCTGCTGGTGGAGGGTCTGGACGAGCTTGCGGACGCTGGCGCCCGCGCCGGGTTCGAGCCCGGACACCTGGAGCAGGGTGGTGCGCAGGCCGATGCACGCGAGCGCGTGCGCCTCGGCGAGCAGGGCGCCGATCCGTACCCGTACGGAGCTGTCGACCCGGTCCGCCCGGGCGATGACGGCCTCGAGGCCGGTGTCGAAGGCGACCTGGTCGGCCATGTGGACGCGTTCGTTGCCGAGGGTGTTGCGGGCGACCCGCCAGCCGTCGTCGACCTCGCCGACGACGGCGTCGGCGGGGAGGATCGCGTCGTCGAACCAGACCTCGTTGAAGAGGGACTCCCCGGTGATCTCCTTGAGCGGCCGTACGTCGATCCCGGGGGTGTTCCGCATGTCGACGAGGAAGTAGGTGAGGCCCTTGTGCTTGGGGGCGGCCGGGTCGGTACGGGCGAGCAGGATGCCGTGGTGGGCCCACTGGGCGGCGCTCGTCCACACCTTCTGGCCGTTGATCCGCCAGCGGCCGTCCTCGGTGCGCTCGGCGCGGGTCCGGAGGGAGGCCAGGTCGGAGCCGGCGCCGGGCTCGGAGAAGAGCTGGCACCAGAGGCGCTCGCCGCGCAGGGTCGGGCCGAGGTGTTCCTCCTGCTGGGCGGGGGTGCCGTGGGCGAGGAGGGACGGCACGACCCAGGTGGCGATGCCGAGCCCGGAGACGGTGATCCCCGCCTCGTCCAGGGCGCGCTGGACGGCGAGCTGCTGGAGGGGGCCGGCGCCGAGACCGTACGGCTCCGGGAGGTGCGGGGCGGCGTAGCCGGTGGGGGCGAGGACGCGGCGGGCGGCGGCGGGATCGAGCCCGGCGGCGGGGGCGACGGCCTCGCGTGCGGCCTCGCGGTACGGGTCGGCCTCGGGCGGCAGGTCGAGGCGGAGGCCGCGCCGGACGCCGCCGGCGGCGTGCCGGAGGGCGGCGAGCCGGTGCCGGTCGCCGGTGCCGAGGAGCTGGCGGGCGACGAGGGCGCGGCGGAGCAGCAGGTGGGCGTCGTGCTCCCAGGTGAACCCGGTGCCGCCGAGGATCTGGATGCAGTCCTTGGCGCAGGTGAACGCGGTGTCGAGGGCGGTGGCGGCGGCGAGCGCGGCGGTGAGGGAGCGGGCCTCGTCGTCCCCGGCCCTGGCGGCGTCCCAGGTGAGGGCGCGGGCCTGTTCGAGCCGTACGAGCATGTCGGCGCAGAGGTGTTTGACGCCCTGGAAGCGTCCGATGGGGCGGCCGAACTGTTCGCGGGTCCGGGCGTGTTCGGCGGCGGTCTCGACGGCGCGGGCGGCGGTGCCGCAGGCGTCCGCGGCGAAGAGGACGGCGGCGAGGTCGTGGACGAGGGCGGTGTCGAGGGGGAGCTCGCGGGCGGCGGGGACGTGGCGGGTACGGGCGGTGACCTCGGCGGTGGGGCGGGTGGGGTCGGCGCTCTCGTGGGGCCGGACGGCGAGGCCGTCGGTGTCGACGGCGAGCCAGACGGAGCCGTCGGCGGTGGCGGCGCGCAGGATGACGAGATCGGCCTGGGCGCCGCCGAGGACGGGGGGCGCGGCGCCGTCGAGGAGCCAGCCGCCGGTGGTACGGACGGCGGTGAGGGTGCCGGGGCCGGTGCTGCCCGGACCGCTCCCGGCACCGGAACCGGCGGGCCCGGACTCCGTACCCGGGCCGACGGGCCCGAACTCCGTGCCGGAGCCGACGGGCCCGAACTCCGTGCCGGTCTCGCCGAGTGCGACGGCGCCGATCCGCTCCCCGGACGCGAGGGCTCCGGCGAGTTCCCCGGCCCCGGCCCTTCGGAGCAGCTCGGCGGCGAGCACGGAGGGCAGCCAGGGCCCTGGCAGGAGCGCCCGCGCGGCCTCCTCCACGACCACGACGAGGTCCCCGAGGTCGCCGCCCCCTCCCCCGTACTCCTCGGGAAGGTGAACCCCGAGGAGCCCCTGCCCGGCGGCGGCGTCCCAGTAGGCCGGCCGCCCGGTGGCGGTGTCGGGGACGTCCAGGTGCTTGCGGACCTCCTCGGGCGGTACGGCGCGTCGGAGCCAGCCCCGGACGGATCGGGCGAGCTCCCGCTGGTCGTGCGTGATGGCGATGCCCATGCGCGGCAGACTAGAACACGTTCCATTCTGACGGAAGGTCAGATACGGGAATGGACGGAGGATCCGGGCCGGGAGTCCTGCACCATGAGCTCATGAACATCACCGACGTCCCGGACGACGACCCGATCCGACTGCTCGTCGGCCACGAGGTCAGCGCCGTGTCCTTCGTGCGCGACTTCGTCGAGCTGCACTTCGACGGCCCGGTGCTCCGGTGCCTGGCCGACCCCGTCGGGGTGTACGACGGCAGCGAGTGGCACTTCCCCGAGCCCGGCTCGCTCGACCTCATGCGCCGCTACATCGGCGAGACCGTCGACGGCTCCGAGCTGGATCCCGACCGGATCATCGCCCTTCGCTTCGGGCGGCACCGCTTCGTCGTCCCGCTGGACGACGGGTCGAGCGGGGGCCCCGAGTCGGCCCACATGGTCGGCACGGACGAGACCGGCCGCACGTCGATCCTCGGCGGCTTCTGGAGCTGGTAGCGCAGGATCCCGACACCGGACCGGCGTTGTCAGTGGTGCCTGCCACGCTGTCGGTACAGCGGAACGACCGCGCACGGAGAGAGCGAGTACGCCATGGGCACCTGGGACATCGGCCCCTTCGACAACGACACCGCCGCCGACTTCTCGTACCGGGTGGACGAGGCCCCGGCGGAGAAGAAGGCCGAGGTGCTGCGCACGGCCTTCCGCGAGGTGATCGAGACCGGCGACGCGTACCTGGACGCGGACCTGGCGGACGAGGCGATCGCGTCGGCGGCCCTGCTCGCGGCCCAGTGCCCCGGCGGCGACCCCGTCACCACCTCGTACGCCCCGAAGGACTCCCTGCCGCTCCTCCCGGCCGACCTGCGCCCGCAGGCCGTGACGGCCCTGGACCGGATCCTCACCGAGCCCTCCGAACTCCTCGAGCTCTGGGAGGAGTCGGACGGCGAGCAGTGGAAGGCGGTCGTACGGAAGCTGCGGGCGGTCCTCGCGGGGGCCTGACCGGTCAGCTCCGGGGGTCCGGCAGGTGGTCCTCCACGTGCTCCGGGCCGTAGCCGAGACGCCCGGCGAGCTCCAGGAACCGCGCGCGCCGGGCCCCCGTCACGGGGACGGCGTGCGCCGAGAGGAGCTGGAGGAAGAGCCGGAAGCCCAGATCGGGATCGACGGTGGTGACGACGTCCGCGAGGAGCGGCACCACGGCGCGCACGTCGGCAGGCTCGCCGTGCCCGGCTTCGCGGAGCTCCCGCAGGACGGCCTCCGCCGCATCGGTCCGAGCCGGCGAGACGTACGGCAGGTAGCAGGGGTCCACCGCGGTCAGCAGCTCCCGGCACTCCGCGGCGACCAGCTCGAACCAGGCCCGTACGTCGGCGTCGAACTCGTCCTGTCCGGTGGCGTACGTCCGCCGGGTGACGGCCCGCCACAGCGTGCTCAGGGCCGTGTCGGGGAGGGGGGAGTCGAGGAGGCGGCGCAGGTCCTCCAGGAGGACGGCGGCGTACGATCCGGGCACGTCACCGTAGTCCGCGTCGATCACGCGCAGGACGTTCTCCCGCACGGTCCCCAGGTGCCGCCACTCGGTTCCGCGGAAGACGGCTGCCAGCATCTGCACGCCGAACCGGCCGATGCCGAGGTCCCGCCGCCCGGGGTCGACGGGCGGCCAGCGGACCTCCAGCGTCTTCTGGACGGCGTCCGGCGGATAGGCCAGCCGCCGGCCCAGCTCGGTCAGCCGGTCGTACGCGTCCTTGCCGAGGAGGACGGAGTAGGACTTCGCCACCCGCAGGAACAGCCGGAGGCCGAGGTCCGCGTCGGCCTCCCGCACCACCCGCAGCAGGGCGGGCACGGCGTCCGGCACGGCGACGGCGCGGCCGAGCCCGGCGGCGTTCGCCTCGATCTCCGCCGTCACGGCGTCCCGCAGCTCGTCCTCGGCGACGACCGGCCTCACCTCGTCGAGGCTCGCCACCTCGTACGGGTCGCGCTCCAGGTCCCGGGGCGGGCACGCGTCGGACACCCGGCGCAGCCAGGAACGGACGTCCGTGCCCTCCAGGGCGGGGTCGAAGCGGCGGCGCACGGCCGCCAGCCACACCGTGTGGAGCGCCCCGTCCGGCAGTCCCGACTCCAGGAGGATCCGCGCGTCCCGGCCCAGCTGGACGTCCTCGTCGGCCGCCCGCGCCGCGGCGAGTGCCAGTGTCACGTCCTCGTCGAGCCGGAGCCCGGTCCGGCCCGCCAGCGCTCCGGCGTACCCGCTGAGTCCGAAGTCCGCGCCGTAGTCGTAGTAGTAGACCTCGCGCACCCGTGCCATGCTCCCTCTTCCTCCGTGCTCTTGCGTGCCCGAACGGGAACGGGCACCCCTCGCCGGGAGGGGTGCCCGTTCCTCGTCGTCCCGTCAGCCTGCCGGACGGGGGTCCGGCGGCCCCGCTACTTCTTCTCCGGGAGCGGGTACGACGTGTACACGACGTACCTGCTCGGGTTGTGGGGCGGCTCGGCCTTCTTCGGAACGTACCGGAGAAGCACCCGGATGGTGTTGCTGGCGTCCTCCCCCGCCTCGGCGCCGTCCCTGCGCCACACGGTCCCGAGTGAGCCCTTGCCCTTCAGCGTCCAGTCGAAGGGGAGGCAGTCCCGTGACGCCACGAAGCCGTTCTTGTTCTGCGACTGCTTCCGCTGCCAGTTCTGGAACGTCGTGGCGTTGTCCCCGTGCTTGATCCACTCCTCGATCGCCTGCTTGACGGCCGAGGCCGCCGTCGCCTCGTCGGTCCACCTGCCCGCGATCCCGTCGACCCGGGCCTTGGCCCGCATCGCGTCGTCGGACGCGCGGACGTGGACTCCCAGGGTGTGAGCCCCGAACAGCCCCTCGTCCGCGATGATGTTGGTGCAGTTGTGGACGAGGACGTCCTGGACCCGCTCGTCGCCCCGCGGGCGCACGTAGAACGTGTGCGGGCCGTCGACCGTGAGGTCGTACACCGTGCGGGGCACGAGGCCGGAGCGGTCGCGCAGCGCGGTGACGGTCTGCTCCGTGCCCTGCGGGGTGCGGAGCCGGTCGCCGACGCGCAGCTCGGCGACGGTGGTCCAGCCGCGGCCGGGGACGAGGAACCGGTGGCCGATCGTGCTGGTGAGCAGGCCGCCGTCGACGGTGATGTCCACCAGGCGCTCGGTGTCGTGGCGGAAGGTGTCCGTCACGTCCTGCGGGCGCAGGCTGCCGGTGCGGGGGTCGGTGGTGAGGACCCGGTCACCGATCCGCACGTCGCGGATCGGCCGGTGGGAGCCGTCGGCCATGAGGACGCCGGTGCCGCCGGGGAAGCTGTTCGTGCGGCAGGCGACGAACACGTCCTCGTAGACGTTGACGGTGTCCTCGAGCCGGGCGATGGTCGCCGGGTCGAGGTCGAGCGCCCGCAGCGCGTTGAACGCCTCGCGGACGCCGACGCCGGTGTGCAGGGAGGCGTTGAACGCGTGGAGCGCGTCCCCGATCGCCTTGTACGCCTTGCCGGGGATGAACCAGGTCGCGGCCCAGGCGCAGCCGGCCCAGCTGCCCGACTCGCCGCCGGGCGCGATCTTGTGGGCGCACTCGATGAAGTCTCCGAGGAGGATCTTCACCGGGTCGATGCCGGAGTTGAACTCGGTCATCGACAGGGTGTGCGTGACCTCGGTCTTCTGGTCCTTGAGGACGTCGGAACTCAGGTAGACCACCGATGCGGACGGGCAGCCGGCCTGGGTCGCCGGCATGTCCTCCGCGGTGCACAGGAACAGGTCGATGTAGGCGTCGAAGTGGATGACGGCCGTGATCACGCAGTCGCCCACGTGAATGATGATGTTGCAGTTCTCCTTCTTCTTTATCTCCGGTTCACCGACCGGGACCATCTTGTCGACGACGTAGAAGACCCCGCCGACGCCGGTGGTGCCGCCTTCGGCGATCGAGTTGTTCTTCTGCGCGGCCTCGGCCCGGTCGGCCGCCGCCTGCGCCTCCTCGGCGTACTTCAGGGCGTCCTTGGCGGCCTGCTCCGCCTCGGTGGCGGCGGCATCGGCCCGGTCGGCCGCGGCGCGCGCGTCCTTGGCGGACTGCTCGGCCGCGGCTGCGGCCTCGCGGGCTGCCTGGGCGTCGAGGGCCGCCTGGTCGGCGGAGTCCCGGGCCTGTGCCGCGTAACCTTCGGCGCGTCCGGCGGCCTTGTCGGCAGCGGCGGCGTCCGCGGCGGCCTGGCGGTCGTACTCGACGGTCCGGGCCAGTGACTGCGTCGCCTTGGCGGCGGCAGCGGCGGCGTCGGCGGCGTAGCCGAGTGCCTCCTTGGAGTAGCCGCGGGCGGTCGCCGCGTGTCCCGCGGCGGTGGCCGCGTGCTGGTGGGCGATCTTCGCGTCGCCGACGGCCTGGTCGGCGATGCTCTTGGCGGCCACCGCCTCCGCCTGGGCGTTCTTGGCGTGGGCGTCGGCGACGGCCTTCTGCTGGTCGGCGACCGTCTTGGAACCCTGGCCGGTCAGGACGACGAGGCCGGCGGCCGAGTCGGTGGCGGCGTAGGGCGAGCCGAGCTGGATCGCGTCGTTGGCCGGCTTGGCGACCTGGAGGGCGGCGTTGCCGGCGTCCACGGCGGCCTGGGCGGTGACGTGGGCGAAGCCGGCGGCCTTCGCGGCGGCGGCGACGGCCTTGGCGGCCTCCTTGCTCGCCGCGTCCGCCTCGGCCTTGGCGGCCTTGGCGAGCTTCTGCGCCTCGTCGGCGAGCCGGACGGCGGCCTTGGCCTCGGCGGCCGCGTGCTCGGAGGCGTCGATGGCGTCGGCGGCGGCGCTGGTCGCGGTCCGCACGGCGGCGTCGGCCTTCAGCTTGGCTGCCTGGGCGGCGTCCGCGTGGGCGCGGGAGCGCTTGGCGGCGGCCTCGGCGCGGGTGGCCGCGGCATCGGCTTCCGATGCGGCCCGGGTGGCCGCGTCGGCCTCGCCGCGGGCCCGTCCGGCGGCCGCCTCCGCGTCGTCGGCGTGCCGCGAGGCCGCGTCGGCCGCGTCGCGGGACTCCTGGGCGTACCCGTCGGACTCGTGGGCCTGGGCGTACGCCTCCTTCGCGTCGGCCTTGGCGCGAGCGGCGTCGGCCCGCTGCTCGGCCTCCCAGGCGTCGTCCCGCTTGGCCTTGGCGTTGTCGCGCGACTTCACGGCGGCGTTCTTCTTCTCGACCGCCGTGTTCTCGGAGGCCTCGGCCGCCCTCCTGGCGTCGTCGGCCCGGACGGCCTCCGCCTCGGCGTTCTGCCGGTGCTGCGACGCCTCCCCCTGCTTGACGGCGGCGGTGTCCTTCTCCGCCTTCGCCGTGGCCTCCTCCGCCTCGGCCGCGAGCCGCTTGGCGTGCGCGTCGGCGGCGGCCGCCTTGGCGTCGCCCTCGGCCTTCAGCGCGAGGACGAGCTTGGCCTCCGCCGTCTCCTTGTCCTTCTTCGCGTTGTCGCGGTGCAGCTTGGCGCCGTCGGACGCCGCCTTCGCCTGCTCCGCGGCGATGCGCGCGGCCTCCTTGCGGAACTCGGCGTTGACCTGCGCGGTCTGCGCGAGGGCGCGCTGGGTGATGGTCGCGCTGTCGCCGGCCGCGGCCCGGGTGGCGGCCTCCGCGGTCTCGCCGGCCTTCACCATCGCGGTGAGCGCCGCGACGGCGCCCTTGGTGACCTGGGCCTTCTGCTGGCCGACGAGGAGGCCGCGGCCGCGCGGGGCGCCGGCGGCGTCCGCGATGCCGTACGCGGCCTGCACGGCCGTGTCGGAGGCGGTGGCCGAGGTCTTGGCCTTCTCCAGCTGGGCCTTCACCGTCGCCAGGTGCGTCTTCGCCGCCGCGCGGGCGTCGGCAAGGCCCTTGGTCGCGGCGTCGAACTGTGCCTTGACCGGGTACGGGGTGCTGCCCGCGCCCTTCTTGCCGTTCGGCTTGATCAGGTACTTCTGCGCACTGGTGTCCTTGCAGTCGAACAGCCGGGCGTCGGTGCCGACCGTGAAGGCGCTCAGGTCCAGGCACTTGCCGGTGCTGACGCTCCGCAGGGTGGAGGGGGCGCGAACGTCCGCCTTCCACGACTGGCCCTTGGTGCTGTAGCAGTCCGTGATCTGGATCTTCGTGCCGTTGGCCGAGGCGTTCCCCGCCACGTCGAGGCACTTGAACGAGCCGGTGTTGCGGAGGTGGAGGTCCTCCTCGCCGCCTTCGAGCGACCACTCCTGCGCGGCGCTGCCGTTGCAGGTGTGGATCTGGACCGGCGTGCCGTTGGTCTTGCCGCCGCCCTGGACGTCCAGGCAGGTGCCCTTCGCCCCTGGGACCTCGACGACCGTGTAGCCGTTGCCGATCCAGCCGACGCCGCCGGGGGTCCAGTGGTCCTGCCAGCGGGTGTAGTAGTCGGCGAGCCAGGACTGGCCGACGAGCATGCTGAGGCCGTAGGCGCCGTCCTGCAGCGCCTTGGCGGCGTCCTTGCCGGCGGTCAGGATCTGCTGCCGTTGGGCGGTCTGACCGGCTATCTCCTGCTGCCACTCGGACGCGGCCTGGGCGACCTGCTTGCCCAGGACCCGGTTCGGGTCGATCGGGTCGTGCCAGCCGCAGGCCCCGAAGCGGGCCTTGAGGTCCTCGACCGCGATGCGGAACTCCGCGGTGCCCGGCTCGGCGGCGGTACGGGGGAACCCGCCGGAGCCGAGGAAGATGCGGGCGTCATCGGCGAACACCCGGGGCACGAAGTACTGGTTGGGCTCGACCTTCCCCGAGTTCTTCTTCCACAGCGCCCACGCCTCCTGTTCCTTCGGCGTCCCGCCGGAGGTGTAGAGGGGGTCGCCGACGGCGAGCGCGGCGGCCTTCGTCTTGTCGTCGGCGGTCGGGGAGGACTCGTAGAAGGGGTTGAACAGGTTGAGCGGGTCCGAGTAGCCCTGGTACAGCCAGGGCAGCAGCCCGGTGCTGTCGAAGATCTTGCCCGCGTCCTTGGGCGCGTTGGGGTACGAGTCCAGGCTCGCGGCGCTGTTCCACGCGCTGCCCTGCTTCTGGACCTTGTCGAGCCACTGGTCCGTGAGGGTGCGGTCCTGGTTCCAGGCCGCGTGCAGCGGGGTCTTGTCGTCGAACATGTCCCGCTTCAGCTTCTCGTGGAGCTGATCGGGCGTCAGGACGAGGGCGCTCTGCGCGAGGGCGTACAGGTTGGGTCCGCCCATGCGCAGGGCCTCGGTGCCCATGCACTGGTCCTCGCGAAGCCGCTCGGCCGCCTTGACGTCGTAGCCGTCGTACGAGTCGGCGGTCGCGGCGACGGGCTCGACGTCCCGCACGGACAGGTCGGGCCGGACACCCAGACCGCCGAGGACGGCGAGCGCCGTGGCGGAGGTGAGGGCGGTGGTGAGAGTGGCGGACGAGCGTGATCGTGGGTTGAACAACCCCGGTTTGAACCGCACGGAAGGCTTCCTTCACAGCAGCGAACGAGGGCGGGCGGAGGATTCCCGGCGACGTTCACAGCGAGCGGGCATCGCGACGCGGCGACACCGATCCTCCCCGTGGCGGCACCGTTCCCCCGACCGCCGATGATGTGCGCGCGTCATGAGGGAAGGTCAGCTCCCGGACGCGCGGCGTTACTTAACCGCGAGTAACAAGCGCTCGGCAAGAGTGGGACATCACATCGGAGCGAGCCGCGGAAAACCGTTTGCCGGAGAGATCGGGGTGTGTCATGTGCAATCGCCAAGCTCACGAGCCGTGTGATCTGTGTGGAGCCTGTGAAGGAGCCGTAGAGCCCATGGGCGTTCTCCAGCCATACATTGGCCGGAAGTCATAGCCCTCACCTCGGTCGGGCATGTCCGCGGGGATGCCTCACGGCGAGGACCACGGCGGTGACCGTCGCGGTGACGGCGATGAGCGCGAAGGCGAGGAGGCCGGGGTTCACCCACCACGGGACGACCTCGATGCCGTGGCACACCAGGCTCACGGGCAGCGCACTGCTGGAGTCCGGGTAGGCCTTGATGCCCACGCCGAACCAGCACGCGTCCTCCGGGAAGAGGAACGGCAGGTACGACAGGCCGTACACGTGCACCGCGCCACCCGCGAGGTAGGCGAGCCCGGCGACCCAGGCGGCCTTCCTGGCGGGCGAGCGGCGGGACCGGGGCGGGCGGGGCGGGGGCAGTTCGTCGCCCCGACGGGCCCGGACAAGACCGACGTACGTGATCCCCGCCCAGGCCGGCAGGCCGATGGCGAGGATCATCGTCCCTATGAGGGTCGCCATGATCAGCGGCTGCCGATACGCCCTTCGGCGGCGGCGCCCACGAAGGCCGTGAAGGCGGCGGGGGTGGCGAGGAAGGCGGGGCCCGTGGGGTTCTTGGAGTCACGGACGGCGATGTGGGCGGTGAGGTCGGCGATCTCGATGCACTGACCGCCGGTGTCGCCGCTGTACGAGGACTTACGCCAGCTCGCTCCCGCCAGATTCTGGTTGGTCTCCATAGTGTTCCTCCATGACGCGGGTGATCAGCGCGGACGAATCCTCCACCGAGAGAGCGGCCGCTCGCAGGTGATCGTAACGGAGCAAGCCCTGCCTGAACGCGGCCGAATCCACGGTCATATGCCCCTGAACGAAGTCCTCGGTGTAGACGAGGTCAGGGTCGTCTTCGAAGCGGAGGAGGTTGAAGGAACCCATCTGTCCGCCGTGCGCGCCGACCTCGAACGGGAGGATCTGAATCTTCACCCACTCGCGATCCTGCATCCTCAACAGGTGAGCCAGTTGCTCCCGCATCACCGTCCGACCGCCGGTCTCCTGGTGCAGCACCGCCTCGCTCATGACGACCCAGAGCAACGGCGGGGCCTCGCGATCCAGGATCCGCTGGCGTTCGATGCGGGCAGCGACCAAGCCGTCCAGGTCGCTCTCGAACCTGGCGCCCAGGACGGCTCGCGCGTACCCCTCGGACTGGAGCAGCCCATCGACCAGCTGCGCCTGGAACGAGCACAGGTACGTCGCCCTCGACTCCATGTCCGCGTACGGCCTGAACCACGACGGCAGTTGACTCTTCAACACCAGCCCCACCAGCCGCGTGAAGAGCCCGCCCGTCATCAGTGCCGCGTCGAGCCGCTCCGAGAACTCCCTGGTCGGGACCTTTCTCGCCGTCTCGATCTGGCCGACCAGCGAGCCGGTGCAGAAGAGGACGTCCCCGAGCTGCGACTGGCTGAGCCCCGCCTCCTCTCTCAGACGGCGGAGTTCGTATCCGTAGTAGTCCAGCGGCGAGGCACTCGGATCCAGGCTGCGGATGTTGACCACGGCGAGGTCACCCCCAAGCTCACGCGGTGAGGCGTTGTATTCAGGTCGTAGCCGAGCGTAACGAAAGCCGCCCAGTCTGGTGGCATGAATCAGGCAACAGACCTCTACCCTGCGGCACTTGCGACGAGCTACCGCATGCGGTTCACCGTCGGTGAGCACTCCGCCGGTCACATGCGCCGCATCCTCCGCATGTTCCTCACGCGTTGGGAGCTCGACCGGCTGACGGACGCCGCGACCCTCGCGCTGACCGAGCTCGTCGCCAACGTCGTCCGGCACGTGCCCGGCCGGCATTGCGCGGTGCTGATCCTGCGGGAGCCGCACGGGCTCCGGGTCGAGGTCTCGGACGGCGTGCCCGGGGCCGTGCACGCGAAGGCGGCCGGTCCGCTGGACGCGGGCGGGCGGGGTCTGGTCCTGGTGGAGGCCGTGACGGACCGGTGGGGGGTCGACGAGCGGGCCGACGGGAAGACGGTGTGGTTCGAGTGCGACGCGTAGGGCACGATGGGCGCCGTCACCCGCGTACCCGCCAGTAGGAGTCACCATGTCCGAGCCCGCGCCCGAGATCCTCGCCGCCTTCGAGGCCGCCAAGGGCTTCATGCCCGTCGGCGAGGGGCTCGCCCTGTACGCGGCGGCCACCGAGGCCGCGAAGCTCGGGCTGCCGCTCCTGGAGGTCGGCACGTACTGCGGGCGCTCCACGATCCTGCTGGCCGACGTGGCGCGGCGGGCGGGGACGGTCGCGGTGACCGTGGACCACCACCGGGGCAGCGAGGAGCAGCAGCCGGGGTGGGAGTACCACGACGAGACCGTGGTCGACCCGGAGGTGGGGCTCATGGACACCCTGCCGACGTTCCGCCGGACGCTGCGCAAGGCGGGTCTCGAAGAGCACGTGATCGCCGTGGTCGGCCGGTCGCCGCAGGTCGCGAAGGTGTGGGGCGGACAGCTCGGGTTCGTGTTCGTCGACGGCGGGCACACCGACGAGCACGCAGGAAACGACTACGAGGGCTGGGCCCCGAAGGTCGCCCCCGGGGGCCTGCTGGTCATCCACGACGTCTTCCCGAACCCGGAGGACGGCGGCCAGGCGCCGTACCGGATCTACCTCCGCGCGCTGGAGTCGGGGGACTTCGAGGAGGTCTCGGTCACGGACTCGCTGCGGGTCCTGCGCCGCCGGGGCTGAGCCGCGGGCCGACACGCCGACGGCCGCCCCCTCGGAAGGGGACGGCCGCCGGGGCGATGCGCGCCGATGGGGCGGAGCCCGGGGGTCGGAACGGTCAGAACCCCGAGGTCACGTACAGGCAGTTGGTGTAGCTGTAGCCCGGTTCGATCTTCGCCTTGCTCGACTTGGTGTCTCCGGCCGTGGACGTGCCGGTGGAGACCCGCTTCTGGAGGAGGTGGTAGTCACCGGCGGGCAGCAGCAGGGTCGCCTTCGGGTACTTCGAGGACGGCCCCGTGCAGGCCTTGATCTTCTTGGATCCCGCGAAGATCGGGCTCGGGTACTTGGTGCAGGTCCCGCACGCCTTCAGGGTGACCTTGCCGGTCATCGGACCGGTGTAGAGCAGCTCGACCTCGCCCGGGCCGTCGTTGCTCACCACCATCACCATCCGCGTACCGCCGGGCACGTCGGCCGGGGGCAGCTTCCCGCCCGCCGCGGGCTCCTCCTCGGCGATCTCGGCGGCGATGGCGATGGAGCGGGCGTGCGCGGCCTGCGGGCTGCTCGGGTAGTCCTTCGCGTACGCCGTCATCGTGTCGAGGGCGGCCTTGAAGTCCTTGTCCCTGAACTGGTCGGTCCCGCAGGCGAAGTCGCCCTTCTGGACCGCCGCGTCGGCCTGGTCCGCGGCGGCCTCGACCGACGGGTCCGTCATGCCGTCGAGGGAGGCGCCGATGACGTGCAGTTCCTTGGTGGTGCCGCAGGGGGTGCCGCCCCCGGCGAGGGCGTCCGTCCTGGTCTTGATCGACGCCTCGAAGGCCGGCGCGACCTTCGGCGCGTACGTCGACTTCGGGAAGGTCTTGAGGAGTTCGTTGAAGCTCTCCCTGGGATCCGGCTCGTAGGTCGCGTTGCCGATGCCGGCCGCCCCGCACTCGTAGAGGGAGTGGGCCAGCGGCTCGTCGGTCTTGGCCGGCCGGGTGCCCAGGAGGTCCTTGTCGGCGGTGGCCGGGAGCCCTCGCAGGTAGGTGAGGCGCGGGACCGCGTCGCAGTACACCTTGTCGGCGTACGGCTTGGAGATCGTCGCGAAGTAGGTGTCGAGGCGCGCGGGGACGAGCTTCCCCGCCCGTGATCCCGCGTGCTCCCTGCCCAGCTTCTCGTACTCGCCGAGCGCCTTGCGGAAGGTCGGCTCGGCCTTGTCGAAGGCGAGGCCGTCGGCCGACTTCACGAGCTCGTCCGCGGCGGTGAGGCGGTCGAGCAGGGCCTGCTCCTTCGCCTCGTCGCGGGCCGCCCCGTAGGCGAGCGAGCCGCCCGCGGGCACGGCGAGCAGGACGAGGGCCAGGGGCAGCGCCAGGCGGCGGAAGGACGGGCCGATCCGCAGGTTCGCGCGCAGGCCGCGGCGGGCGCCGTCGGCCGCGACGGCCAGGAGGAAGACCCCGTAGCCGACGAGGAGCCCGACGGGCACGCCGTCGACGTCGGCGGGGAGGGCCAGGAAGAGCAGGGCCGCGGTGGCGATCCAGCAGAGCGCGGCGCCGACCCAGTTGCGCAGGAGGACGTAACCGAGGCCCAGGCAGGAGAGGTTGAGCAGGCCTATCACGGCGGCCTGGGCACCGTTCGCCTCGCCGGGCGGCTGCGCGGGCGGCTGCCCGCCGCCGGGCGGCGGACCGTACCCGGGAGGGCCGTAGCCGGGCGGCGGACCGTAACCCGGCGGGGCGCCGGGCGGCGGCGGAGGCGTGCCGGCACCGGCCCAGCCGGGCGCGGTGGCGGGACCGGCGGCGGGAGCGGATCCGGGTACCGCGCCGGGAGCGGGACCGGTGGCCTCGGGGCCCGGCCGGGCCGCCGCGCTCGGGGGCGGGTCGGTCGGCGGTCCGAAGCCCGCCGCGGGCCGCGCCTCCCAGGGCGCGGGGGCCACGGGCGCGGGCGCGGGCGCGGCCGGCGCGCCGGAGTCCGGGGCGGGCCGGTCCGCGGCGGCGGACCGCAGGATCTGTGTCGACGAGTCGAGCGGGCCCGCCTGACCGGGCTGACTCGGCTGGTTCGGCTGGTTCGATCTGTCTAATGCGTCGTCCCGCACAGGCCGGTCGGACGGCTCGGGACGTGCGTCGTTCGGTTCTTCCCCCACCACGGTTCCCCCTCGTGGGTCCATGCGCGGTGACACCCCACCGTCGCCTCTTGCACCTACCCTTCACGGTCTGCTCACACGCGTCCACCGTTCCGCGAAGCGGTGACCAAGCTGCGACGTACCCGCTGCGGGATTTCGTCCCGCGCAGGGCCTAGAGTCGCCGGGTGCCGTACGACCACCGGAAGACCACCCGCCGCACCCGCACCCGTACCCGCGGCCTGGCGCTCGCCCTCGCCGCCACGGGCTGCTGCGCCGTACTCGCGGGCTGCGGGGCCTCGCAGGCCTCACCGTCGGACGGGAAGTCCACGACGAGCCCGAAGGCCTCTCCCTCGGGCACGGCCGGCGGAGCCCCGAGCGGCGCCCCGGGCGATGCGCCGAGCGGTACCCCGGGCACCCCGGGGACAGGGCTCTCCCTCGCCGGGCGGACCGTCGTCCTCGACCCCGGTCACAACTCCGGAAATTTCCGCCATTCCCGGGAGATCAACCAGAAGGTGAACATCGGGACGAACCGCAAGGAGTGCGACACCACCGGCACCTCCACGAACGCGGGATACACCGAGGCCTCCTTCACCCTCGACGTGACCCACCGGCTGCGGGACCTCCTCGCGGCACGCGGCGCCGAGGTGGTCCTCACCCACGACGCCGACCGCCCCTGGGGCCCCTGCATCGACGAGCGGGCGAAGATCGGCAACGCGGCCCGCGCCGACGCCGTCGTCTCCGTCCACGCGGACGGCTCCGCCGTCGGCAACCGCGGCTTCCATGTGATCCTGCCCGCACGCGTCCGCGAAGGATCCGCCGACACCACGAAGATCGTCGGCCCCTCGCGCGAGCTGGGCGAGCGGATCGCCGACCGGTTCGCCCGCGCGACCGGAACGGCACCCGCCAACTACCTCGGTTCCGGTACGGGGTTGGACGTCCGCGACGATCTCGGCGGGCTCAATCTCTCAACCGTGCCCAAGGTGTTCGTCGAATGCGGCAATATGCGTGATCCGAAGGACGCACAACTGCTCACGTCGGCGGCGTGGCGGCAGAAGGCCGCCCAGGGGATCGCGGACGGCATCGCCACCTACCTCGAGGGGTAGAACCCGCGGGCGATAGATTCGCTCCGTACGATGGGGCAGCTCCGTGCCATCCCCCGTGCCATGACCTGAGCGCCACCCCGACGCGACGACCCGACGAAGGACTTCTTACGTGAATATCCGCTCCCTCACCCGAGGCGATGGCGTGCTGATCGGTGCAGCGGTGGTGCTGTTCATCGCCTCGTTCCTCGGCATTTCCGGCTGTGACGGACCTCAGGCGATCTGCGACCAGATCGAGAACCCGAACTCCTGGGAGGTCTCGTACCTCGGCTGGGGCTCCTTCTTCCTGGGCATCGCCGGTGCCGCGCTCGTCGTCTTCTCCCGCAGCCTGCCGGAGCAGCGCAAGGTGGCCGGCCTGGAGCTCGGCCAGGTCGGTGCCGCGTTCACCATCGCCTCCGCGTGGACCCTGCTGATGTGGGTCTTCGAGGCGAGCAACGCCGGCGCGGGCCTGATCCTCGGTCTGATCGCCGCCCTGGTGCTCGCCGGTGCGGCCGTCGCCGGACCGTTGGTCCCGGCCCTGAAGGCCCCGCTCGTCGGCGCCCCCAAGCCGCCGGCCCCGCAGCCCTACGGCATGCAGCCTGGCCAGCCCGGCCCGCAGGGCGTCCCCGGCGGCTACGGCTACCCGGGCGCGCAGCACCCGCCGTACGGCGGTCCGCAGGACCCGTCGCAGGGTGCCGGCCAGCCGTTCGCCCCGCAGCAGCAGGCCCCGCAGCAGCCCGAGCCGCAGGCCCAGGCCCCGCAGCCGGGTCCCGCGGCCGGGGGCTTCGAGCCGTTCTGGTTCGCGGTTCCGGTCGCCCGCCCGCTGTACGCGGAGGACGGCTCGCAGGCGCCGATCGCCGAACTGGCCCCGGGTACCTGGTACCTGGCGGTCGAGCAGCGCGGTGCCGCCCTGGTGGCCCAGACGCAGGACGGCCGTCGCGGTGTCCTGCAGGACACCACGGGCATCCAGCGCGGCTGATCCACCCCAGCGGCACGACCGACGGCCCCCCGTCCGGAAGCGAATCCCTTCCGGGCGGGGGGCCGTTGGCGTACAGTCCCCGCATCCACCCGAACTGACGGATCGTCAGAAAGGATGCGGGGCATGCGACTCGGACTCGCCCTCGGCTACTGGGGCCGCGGCCCCTCCCCCGACCGCCTCGACCTCGCCCGCGAGGCCGAACGGCTCGGCTACGACTCGGTGTGGACGGCGGAGGCCTGGGGCTCCGACGCCTTCACCGCGCTCACCTGGATCGCCGCCCACACCAGCCGGATCAAGCTGGGCACCGCCGTCGCGCAGATGGCCGCCCGCGCCCCCACGACCACCGCGATGCACGCGCTCACCCTCGACCACCTGTCCGGCGGGCGCGTCATGCTCGGCCTCGGCCTGTCCGGGCCGCAGGTCGTCGAGGGCTGGTACGGGCGGCCCTTCCCCCGCTCCCCGCTGACCGCGACCCGCGAGTACGTGGACGTGGTCCGCCAGGTGCTGCGCCGCGAGGCCCCGGTCCGGCTCGACGGGCGCCACCACTCCCACCCGTACACCGGCCCCGACGGCACGGGCCTCGGCAAGGCCCTCAAGCCGATCACCCACCCGCTCCGGGCCGACCTCCCGATCCTCCTCGGCGCCGAGGGGCCGAAGAACATCGCGCAGACGCTCACGATCGCCGACGGCTGGCTGCCGCTGTACTGGTCTCCCGAGCGCTGGTCCGAGGTGTACGCCCTGCCCGAGCGGCTCCCGGAGGGCTTCCTGGTCGCCCCCATGGTGCGCGCCCAGGTCTGCGAGGACGTGGCGGCCGGACTGCTGCCGGTCAAGGCCATGCTCGGCTTCTACATCGGCGGCATGGGGCACGCGGCCCGCAACTTCCACGCCGACCTGATGGGGCGGATGGGGTACGAGAAGGAGGCGCGGCGCGTCCAGGAGCTGTTCGCCGCCGGGCGGCGCGAGGAGGCGGTCCTCGCGGTCCCCGATGCCTTCGCGGACGAGATCTCCCTGGTCGGCCCCCGGCAGCGCATCGCCGAACGGCTGGACACATGGCGGCGGGGCCCGGTGACGGACCTCCTCGTCACCTCACCGGACCCCGCGACCCTCCGCCTGCTCGCGGAGCTCAACGCCTAGGGGGTGTCCTGCCGGTCAGGCCACGCGCCCGGCAGGATCGGCAGGACACCCCTCGCAGGTGCCCGGCGTCAGCCGCCACTGAGCTGGGAGGCGCTGGGGACCTTCTCGACGACCTCGGCGCCGGCGCTCTTGCCCGCGTCCTTGACGCTGTTGATGACGTTCTCGAAGGCGCCGACGTCCGCGTCGCCGACCTCGCCCTTGCGGAGCTTCGTCCCGAGCTCCTTGAGCGACTCGATCCCGGCCGTGAGCGGCACGACCGCCTTCGACAGCAGCGGGTCGCCCTTGGCGTTGTTCGTCGCGGCCTTGAGCCGGTTGTACGTGAACGCGCCCGCGAGGCCCGCCTTCACCAGGGCCAGGGTCCGGCCGTCCGCGCCCTTCTTGAACTTGCCCGCGCGGTACGGCTTCACGATCCACTGGTACGTCGCTCCCGCCGCCAGACCCGCGTTGGCCACGAACCGCGTCTTGGCGAGCTTCTGCTGCTCGAAGGTGCCCGAAGCCGTCGGGGTCGCGGCACCGCTCGCGTTCGCGCCGTCGTCGCTGCCGCAGGCGGCGGTCGTCAGGAGCAGGGTGCAGGACAGGATCAGGGCCACGACACCGCGGGACACGGACCGGGGTACGGATCTGGGCACGACAGGACCTCCCTGGGGGTTGTGGCGCCAGCCTCACCCGGGGCCCCCGGTGCCGCCACACGAGCGACTCCGAATGGGGCCCGCCCCTCGCCCACACATCCCTGCTTCAGGGAATCCTTGCAGGTCAGAGCTGTGGGACGTCCCTCGGCGTCCCTGGGACACCGCCGTCTCTGGCCCGCCGCCCACGCCGCCCGGAGAGTGGAACGGTCGGTCCGGGACGGTTCCGGACCCAGGGGGGGTTCTGACTCATGGTGACGCGCCGCGACTGCGACGCAGGCGGAAGATGCCAGTGGTTCTACGCGAGGCCCGACGCCCGGCTGAGGCCGGGCATCGGCGTCTACCGCGGCTTCCGCTCGACGGCCGGTACGCCGCAGGAGCGGCTGGTGGTGCCGACGGGCAGGGTGTCCCTGTTCATCGGGTTCGGAAGCGAGATACGGCTCGGACGTACGGCCGCCGGACGGGAGGGGACGGCCCGGCGGGACGGAGCGCCCCGGCGGGACGGGGGTGGCGAGTGCACCGGCACCGGCACCGGCACCGGTCGGGACGGTGGTGGACGTACCGGCCCCGGCACCGGTCGGGAGGGTGGTGGACGTACCGGCACCGGACGGAGCGCCGGAGGCCGCTCCGCCGCGCACACGTCGGTGGTGTCCGGGCTGCACACCCGCGCCCGGGTCCTCGGGCATCAGGGGGACCTGCACGGGGTCGAGCTCACCCTCGCCCCCTGGGCGGCCTACCGCCTCTTCGGCAGCCCCCTCGGTGAACTCGCGGACACCCTCACCGACCCGGCCGACGTGCTCGGACGCCGTGCGCGGGACCTCACCGCAGCCCTGGAGGCCGCACCGGGCTGGGCCGAGCGCTTCACCGTGCTCGACGAGACCCTGCTGCGGTGGGCCGCCGAGGTCGCTCCGTCCCGCGAGCCGTCCCCGGCCGTCCTCGACGCGTGGCGGCTGCTGAGCCGCACCTCGGGGACCGTCCCCGTGCGGGAACTGGCCGCCCGCTCGGGCTGGAGCGTGCGTCACCTGGAGAACCGTTTCCGCGAGCAGATCGGGCTCACCCCGAAGCGCCTGTCGCGGGTCCTGCGACTGAACCACGCGATCTGGCAGCTCGCGGCCGGCGGCCGGGCGGCCGACGTGGCCGTCCGGTGCGGCTTCTACGACCAGTCCCACCTCAGCCGCGAGTTCACCGCCCTGACCGGGATGCCGCCGGGCCGCTTCCTGGCCACCCGGAAGGCGGCCAGCGCCTGGCTGGCGGGCTGACCGGCGGCCCCCGCGCCGCTGTGCGCATTCGTCCAATACCCGGGCGCGGGACGGATGTCAGTCTTCCGTCGCGGAGTCCCGACGACACGGGGGTGTGTCGGGCCCCGTCCCCATCTCCTGAAGAAGGTTGACGAGCATGACGAAGAAGACCCTGGCCGCCTTCGCGGCCGCCGGCCTCGCCGCCGCCTCGCTGGTCGCCATGGCACCGACGGCATCGGCCGCGGGGTGTGTCGCCAGCGAGATCAAGACCGGCTACCGGGGCCCCGGCACGGTGGCCTACAAGGCCTCCAGCGGGTGCAAGGACCTCAACCTGACCTCCGCCGACTCCGCCAGCGGATGGGACACCTGGGACTGGTACGCCGGCTTCTACAAGAACGCCTCCGGCTCCTGGACCCAGGGCTCCCGCGGCTACGTGAAGGTCGACGACGGGTACTACGAGCTGGGCTCGATCGTCCTGGTCTCCGACCTCACCAACGGCCGCGCCTTCAGCGTGGCGAGCTACTGGGACAGCAACGACACCGTGTGGATCTACCACTGAGTCGACCGTGGGGCTCCGCCGTCCGTACGGGGCGGCGGAGCCCGTCGGCAGCACGTCCCCGAACCCCGCCGTCCCGCCCCCTCCCGGAGGTTGCGCGAGCCATGCCTCGCCCCGACCGAACCCCGCCCCGCCCCGGCCTCCGCCGTCCGGGCGTCGCGCTCCTGTGCGCCGCCGCCCTGGCCAGTGTCCTGAGCGCGTGTACGGGCGCTCCCGAGGCGGCCACCCGGCAGCAACAGGCCGCTGCCGCGCCCTCTGCGCCCGCCACGGCCTCTGTCCCGGCCAAGGTGTCGTACGGGATGCCGGCGGACGTCGCCTCCCTGGTCCTGCCCACGAGCGGCGAGGGCACCCGGGCGACCCAGGGCCTCGACGCCTTCGGCAAGCTGGCCTCCGCCTGGGCGGTCCACCACTGCGCGCGCGAGCAGGGCGAGACGGTGCCGGACGGCCCGCCGCCGATGTTCACCCGCTTCTTCGCCGTGCCCGATCTGGACTACCTCCGGGCGCACGGCTTCGGCGAGGCGGTCGACGTGCCCGGCGCCCCGCCCCGTACCCCCTCCTCCGCGCAGGCGCCCGCCGAGCCCGGCCCGGCCCTGCGGAAGTGCCTGGCCGAGGCCCGCTCCGGCGGTCAGGAGCTCCCCCGGGTCTACCAGGCGCTCCAGGCACGCTGGTTCCGGGAGTTGGCGCCCCTCGACCGGGCCCCCGAGGTCCTGCGGGCCCGTGCGGGCGTCCCGGGCTGCCTCGCCGCGCACGACGTGAAGGCCAAGGACGAGAACGCCTTCTTCGCACTGGTCGACGCCCGGCTCCAGGCCTCCGACGCGCAGGGCGGCCGCAGGCTCGGAGCCGTGTACGCGACGTGCATGGCGCCCGTGGAGGCGGTACGGGAGCCGCTGCGCAGGCAGCTGGCGGAACGGTTCCGCGCCGAGCACCGCGCCGAGATCGCCACGGTCGTCACCGAACTCCCGAAGAGGGTCCGCGAGCTGGAGGAGCGGTACCGGATCCGCTTCTCCGTTCCCGCCCTCTGACGGCCGGCCGGATCCCCGCGGTCAGTCCTCCTGGCTGGGGATGAAACGGCCGGTGCAGCTGCGCGCCTTGTCCTTCGGCAGGGCCGCGCAGACCCACACGGAACCGTCGTCCGGGGCCGCGATCAGGGGCGAGTAGACGTCCCTGTCGTAGTGGACGACGTCGGCCTGCGCCGCGCCGTCGGAGTTGTTGACGACGACCGTCGCACCGATCTCCGCGAAGGAGATCCGGCCCCACGCCGCCTGGCAGGCCCGGCTGTAACGGAGCTCGATCACCAGGTCCTTGGGGATGGACCCGGTGCGCACGGTGACCGCGTCGGAGCCGCAGTTCATCTTCTTGGGGTCCCTGCCCTCGCAGGCGGTCCCCTTGCAACCCGTCTGCGGGCCCGCGACCTTGACGGAGGCGGAAGGCCGGGGCGACGACGCGTCGCCGGCGGCTCCGAGCGTGAGGTAGGCGGCGAGAGAGCCGCCCGCCACCAGGACCACTCCGAGCACGGCGGCTATCCACAGGAAGCGGGGGCGGCGCCCGCGCGGCGGGGCGTCGCCGGTCTCCGGCTCGGCGCCCGCGTCGGGCTCGGCGCCGGCGTCCGGCGCACCGCCCTCATCCGACGCCTGCTCGGCCCCCTGGGCCTCCTCGGCCCCCGCCTCGCGTTCCGCCTGCGCCCGGTCCCACAGGTCGAGCAGCTGCGCGGACGGAGTCCCGCACAGACCGGCGAGGCTCTCCACCGCGTGGCGCGGCGGGAACTGTTTCCCGTTCACCCACCGCTCCCACGACGACTTCGCGTAGTGGGTCTTCTGGCTGAGCTGGGCGAAGCTCAGTCCCGACGCCTTCTTCAGGGCGAGCAGCTCACTCGCCAACTCCTCGGCCGAAGCCTTGGATCTACTGCCGACAGTCCCCGCACCGTCCACTTGGTCCTGCTCTCCCGCATCCCTTACTCATGCCCATGCCAGCCATGAACGGATGGAGTCTAAAGCTCCGAGAAGAACACGATTTGCCATTGCTTCCGCCGCGTGTCGGACGGGCGATCAGCAGCAGTCGGGGTCGAGTCCGGCCGGGAGACGTTCGCCGCCGAAGACGGCCACGGTCGCCTCCTCGCCGCCGAGGGCGGCCACCGCGAGCAGCAGGGAGCCGGCGGTCCAGGCCGTCTGCTCCTCGGGCCACACGGCCTTGTCGCTCTCCGTCTCGCCCTCGAAGACGTACCCCGTCCAGTACATGCCGTTCCCTGCGCGCAGGTGCTGGATGTCCTGGAGGACGGTGAGGGCCCGGTCCGACTCCCCCATCGCCCAGAGGGCGAGGGCGAGTTCACAGCTCTCGCCGCCGGTCACCCACGGGTTGGGGACCACACAGCGCACCCCGAGGCCGGGCACGACGAACGTGTCCCAGTCGGCCTCGATCCGTTCCTTCGCCTGGGAACCGGTGACCGCGCCGCCGAGGACCGGGTAGTACCAGTCCATCGAATAGCGCGACTTGTCGAGGAAGCGCTCGGGGTGGCGGCGGATCGCGTGACCGAGCGCTCCGGCCGCCAACTCCCAGTCCGGCTGCGGCTCTTCACGGGTCTCGGCGATGGCGAGGGCGCAGCGGAGCGCCTGGTGGATCGACGAACTCCCGGTGAGCAGGGCGTCGTTCACCGGCGTGCCGTCGGCCTCGCGCTTCCAGCCGATCTGCCCGCCGGGCTGCTGGAGCCCGAGGACGAACTCGACGGCCGCGTAGACGGCGGGCCACATCCGGTCGAGGAAGGCGTCGTCGCCGGTCGAGAGGTAGTGGTGCCAGACGCCGACCGCTATGTAGGCGACGAAGTTGGACTCACGGCTGCGGTCGGTGACCTGCTCGGGCTCGCCGTCGTGGTACGCCGCGAACCAGGAGCCGTCGCTGTTCTGGTGCCGGGCGAGCCACTCGTAGGCGCGGGCGGCGGCGGCGTGCTCCCCGGCCGCGTCCAGCGCCATGGCGGCCTCGGTGTGGTCCCACGGGTCGAGGTGGTGGCCCCGGAACCAGGGCAGCGCGCCGTCCTCGCGCTGTACGGCGAGTATCCCGGCGACGGTCTCGGCGGCCTGCTCGGCGGTGAGCACCCCGGGCAGGACGAGGTGTTCCGCGATCCGCTCGGGGGAGGTCACTGGGAGTCGGCCTTGGGCAGGTGCGGCTTGGTCGCGTACGCCACGAAGCTCTTGCCGACGACCGGGTTGAGCAGCTGCTCGGCGACCCGGGTCAGGGCGGGCTTCTTCATGATGTCCCAGACCAGGAGCTTGTGGTACGCGCGGACCGGCAGCGCCTTGTCGTTGTCGACGCCGAAGGCGCACTTCAGCCACCAGTACGGCGAGTGCAGCGCGTGCGCGTGGTGGGTGCCGTACGGCTTGAGTCCGGCCTGCCGGATCTTGCCGAGGAGTTCGTCGGCCTTGTAGATGCGGATGTGACCGCCCTCGACCTCGTGGTACGCGTCGGAGAGCGTCCAGCAGATCTTCTCGGGGCCGTACCGCGGGACGGTGATCGCGATGCGCCCGCCGGGCTTGAGGACGCGGACCATCTCGGCGAGCACACCCTTGTCGTCGGGGATGTGCTCCATGACCTCGGAGATGATGACGACGTCGAAGGACTCGTCGGGGAACGGCAGGTTGAGCGCGTCACCCTCCATCGCGGTGGCGGTCGCGCCCGCGGGGGCCTCGCCGGCCTCCTTCATGGCGGCGAACCACTTGGCGACCTCGCGGATCTCCTCGCCGTTCTGGTCGAGGGCCACGACCTGCGCACCGCGCCGGTAGCACTCGAAGGCGTGCCGGCCCGCACCACAGCCCAGATCGAGCACGCGGTCGCCGGGGGCGAGCGGGAAGCGGGTGAAGTCGACGGTCAGCACGAGCTGCCTGCTTTCGCGGTAGGAGTGGGTTGTGGGCAGTCGTTCCGCGGGGCGACGGGGGTCCCGGGTGCGCGCCGGAGGCGGGATGTCACCGGCGGGCCCCGGCTCCCTGACGGGCAACCGCCTCGCGGTACAGCTCCGCGGTGCCCTGTGCGGCCCTCGCCCAGGTGAAGCGCTCAAGAACCCTGGTGCGGCCGGCGCCGCCCAGACGGGCCCGGAGCGCAGGATCGTCGAGCACCCGCCCCAGCGCGGCGGCCAGCGCCGACGCGTCCCCCGGCGGCACCGCCATGCACGTCTCCCCGTCCGCCCCGGCCACCTCGGGAATCGCCCCGCCCGTCGTCGCGACGAGCGCCGTCCCCGTCGCCATCGCCTCCGCCGCCGGCAGCGAGAACCCCTCGTACAGCGACGGCACGCAGGAGACCTGCGCGGACCGCACCAGGTCGACGAGCTCCGCGTCGCTGATGCCCTTGACGAACTCGACGGCCCCGGCCAGCCCGTACCGCTCGATGGCCGCGGCGACCGGGCCGTCCTCGGCGCGCTTGCCGACGACGACGAGGTGCGCGTCCGGGTTCTCGGTGCGGAGCTTGGCGAGCGCCTCGATCAGATGGATGAGGCCCTTGAGCGGGACGTCGGCGCTGGAGGTGGTGACGATCCGGCCGGGGACCTCGGCGACGGCCGGGTCGGGCGACCACAGGTCGGTGTCGGCGCCGATGTGGACGACCCGGATGCGGTCCTCGCGTACGCCGAGGTGCTCGACGATCTCCTGCCGGGACGTGCCGGAGACGGTGAGCACGGACGGCAGCCGGCGGGCGACGCGCTTCTGCATGCGGGTGAAGGCGTACCAGCGGCGGACGGAGGCGCGGCGCTTCCAGTCGGCGGCGGCGTCGAGTTCGAGCTGCCGGTCGACGGTGATGGGGTGGTGGATCGTGGTGACGAGCGGGGCGCCGATCGCGCGCGGGCCGCCGAGGAGCCCGTACCCGAGGGTCTGGTTGTCGTGGACGACGTCGAAGTCGCCACGGCGGGCGGCGAGCATGCGCCGGGCCCGCAGGGAGAAGGTGAGCGGCTCGGGGAAGCCGCCGGTCCACATGGTGGCGACCTCGAGGCCGTCGATCCAGTCCCGGTACTCGTCGCGCTTCGGGGTGCGGAACGGGTCGGGCGAGCGGTACAGGTCGAGGCTGGCGAGCTCGGTGAGCGTGAGCCCCGTCAGGTCCTCGCCCTCGTCGAGGACGGGGTACGGCTGCGAGCCGATGACCTCGACGCTGTGGCCGAGGCGGGCGAGTTCGCGGGAGAGGTGCCGGACGTAGACGCCCTGACCGCCGCAGAAGGGGTTTCCCTTGTACGTGAGGAGAGCGATCCGCAACGGTCTGTCACCGGCTGCGGTGACGCCCTGTCGGGGGCTTGCCTCTATGGCCTCAGCGGTCATGCGCGACCCCCTTCGAGCGTGGTTTCGCCGGAGCGTAACCGCTCGCGCTAATCTAGAACAAGTTACAGACTTGATCGTTCTTGATCTTCTGGCCTGATCTTCTTGATCCTTCAAGGAGGACAGAATCTACCGGCAGGTAGCTCTGTGGTGAGAGCCGGAACAGGTGATTCGCGCCACGGCGCCCGCACCGCCATACTGTCGCTCCCCACCGCACGGAACGGGACCTCATGACCGCAGACATCAGAGCGGACCACAGACCCGCGGCACCGCCCCTCACGGAGCGCCAGGAGGCACGGCGCCGCCGCATCCTGAACGCCAGCGCCCAGCTCGCGGCGCGGGGCGGCTTCGACGCCGTACAGATGCGGGAGGTCGCCGAGGCGGCCGGGGTGGCCCTGGGGACGCTGTACCGCTACTTCCCCTCCAAGATCCACCTGCTGGTCGCGACGATGCAGGACCAGCTCCAGCACATGCACACGACCCTGCGGAAGCGGCCGCCGGCGGGCGCCGATCCGGCGGAGCGGGTGGCCGAGACGCTGATGCGGGCCTTCCGCGCGCTCCAGCGCGAGCCGCAGCTCGCCGACGCGATGGTGCGGGCGCTGACATTCGCGGACCGCGGGGTGAGCCCCGAGGTCGACACGGTGTCGCGGCTGACGACGGCGATCATCCTGGACGCGATGGGCACGGAGCACCCGACTCCGGAGCAGCTCTCGGCGGTCCGGGTCATCGAGCACACCTGGCACTCGGCGCTGATCACCTGGCTGTCGGGGCGTGCCTCGATCGCGCAGGTGAAGATCGACATCGAGACGGTCTGCCGGCTGATCGACCTGACGGCCCCGGAGGCCGCGGCACGCCGCTGACGGGTCGCGCCGCTGCCGGGACGCCTTGCTGCCGGGTCGCCTTGCCGACCGGACGCGCCGCCGACGGCCGGTCGATCTCGCCGCCCACGAGACGCACCCGCGCCCCCGGCGGCCGACGTGCCGGGGGCGCGGGGGGGTGCCGGTGGATCAGGACGACGGCGTGGCCTTGTTGGCCGCCGCGAGGGCCGCCGCGCACTCCGGGCTGCTGTCGACGGCCACGAACATGACCAGCTTCAGCGGGCCGGCGGAGTGGTTGCTGGCCTGGAGCTGCCAGCTGCTCTTCTTCAGGGACTTGATCACCGAGCCGCCCTGCTCGGTCTTCCGCTCCTCGTTCCAGCCGCCCTTGTTCAGGGTCGCGACCGTGTCCGCGTAGGACTTCGCCGGGTCCTTCGCCTTCGCGGCATCGGCCGTCCAGCTGACCATGCAGTCCTTGGCCTCGGCCGGAATCTGCTCGCCCGAGCCGTCCTGCGTGAAGCCGGCCGCGGTCGCCGCGCCGGTGAGCTCCTCGGTGACCGCGGCCCCGGTGAGCCGCTCACCGCCGGAGCCGCCGGAGCCGCCCGTCGAGGACGCACCGGCCGAGGAACCGGCCGAGGTCGAGCCGCCCTTGTCCGCGCCGCCCTCGCTTCCGCAACCGGCGACCAGCAGCACCACACCGGCGGCCGCGGCCACCATCTTCGCCTTGCGCACAACACTCCCAATGACGCACGTACGACGGCCTCTTGCCCCCGTTTTCAAGGGCACAGTTTTGCACGTGGGAACGGGCGGCGGGCGCAACGACGCCTTTCGTCAGCCCTGTTCGGCGTCCTCTCCGAACAGGGACTTCTTCTCCTGCTCGGTGAAGCGATTCATGCACGCGTTCTCCGTCGCCCGCAGGGAGATCATCTCCATGGTCAGCGACTTCCGCATGCCGGTGTGGCGGGCGTACAGCGTCCAGCCCCGCTTCCTGAGCGTGTGCTGGAGCATGGTGCCGCCCTTGTCGTCGAGCTTCTCCACCTGGCGCTCGCCCTGGACCCAGTCCTCGGCGACGAGCGCCGTGACCGCCTTCTCGAGGGCGCCGCGCGATCCGTCGACGGGCGGGCCGACGTACTGCCAGGAGGCGGTGCAGGCGAGGACGCGCTCCTGGAGCCGCTCCTGGTCCGTGGACGGGGTGGGGCGCGGCGTGGAGCCCGTCGGGACCGGCCCGCCGGCCCCCGGCAGGTCGGACTTCGGCAGCCCCGCCTGCTTCACGGCGGCGACGATCTCGGCGTGCGCCGCCTCACGGCCGAAGGCCGGGGCGGCGGCCCCTCCCCCAGCGCCGGTCCCGCATCCGGCCCCGAGGACCACCGCCGCCGTCGCACTCGCGACCGTCGCCCACCCTCTGCCCCGGCCCCTGCCCCGACCCCGCATGACTGCCCCGCTCCCTGCGCGTACGTACGTGTGCCGAGGGAGTCTCACACACGCGGTACGCGCAGGTCGCGGCGGTTCCGGCGGCCCGGGGCCGGCGGCCCGGCTACTCCTCCGGCGGGAAGACCGGCTCCCCGCCCTCCGCCAGAGTGATCATGATGGCCTCCACCGGGCACCCCTCGGCCGCCGCGAGCAGCTTCTCCCCCGCGTCCGACTCCGGTTCGCGTGCGTGGGACTGCCGGGCGGTGTCGAGGCGGAAACCGTCCGGGGCGTGGTTCACGCACATGCCGGAACCGATGCAGACGCTCCGGTCGACCTCGACGTGCCAGCGGTCCCCCATCACGCGCCGCCCTCGTAACCGGCCGGCAGGTGGATCATCTTGTGCTCCAGGTACTCCCCGAAGCCCTCGGGCCCGAACTCCCTCCCCAGTCCGGAGTTCTTGTAGCCGCCGAACGGGCCGAGCATGTCCAGGCTGAAGGTGTTGACGTTGAAGGTGCCGGTGCGCACGCCGCGGGCGAAGTCGATGCCGCGCTCCACGTCCCCGGTCCAGACGCTGCCGCTGAGCCCGAAGTCGGAGTCGTTCGCGAGGCGCAGGGCCTCGGCCTCGTCCCCGTACGGCAGGAGACAGATGACCGGTCCGAAGATCTCCTCGCGGGCGATCCGCATGGAGTTGTCGACGCCGCCGAAGAGCGTCGGCTCGACGTACCAGCCCCGTTCGAGCCCGGCCGGCCGGCCGCCGCCGGAGAGGACCTTGGCGCCCTCCTCCTGGCCGATCCGGATGTAGTCGAGCGAACGCTGCTGCTGCCGCTGGGCCACCAGCGGCCCGACCTGGGTGGCGGGGTCGAGCGGGTCGCCCACGACGAGCGCGCCGGCCGCCGCGGCGAAGGCCTCGGCGATCTCCTCGTACCGGGAGCGGGGGACGAGGATCCGGGTCTGCGCGACGCACGCCTGGCCGTTGTTCATCCAGGCGGCCGGGACGATCCCGGCGACGGCGGTCGCGAGGTCGGCGTCGGGCAGGATCACGGCGGCAGACTTCCCGCCGAGTTCGAGGGTGACGCGGGTGAGGTTGCGGGCGGCGACCTCCATGACGCGCTTGCCCGCGGCGACCGAACCCGTGAAGGAGACCTTGTCGACGCCGGGGTGCCCGACGAGGTACTCGCTGACCTCGCGGTCGGCGGGCAGGATGCTGAGCACGCCCTCGGGCAGCCCGGCCCCGGTGGCGATGTCGGCGAGGATGTACGAGTCGAGCGGCGACTCCGGCGAGGGCTTGAGGACCACCGTGCAGCCGGCGAGCAGCGCGGGCCCCAGCTTGGCGGCGGCGGTGAACTGCGGCACGTTCCACGGGACGACGGCCGCGACCACCCCCACCGGCTCGCGCCGGACGAGCAGCGGGCCGAGGACGCCGCCGCGCCGCTCCTCGTAGGTGAAGTCGCGGGCGACGGTGATCGCCGCGTCCCAGACCATCATCGCGCCGAGCGCCTGGGCGAGGACGGACCAGGAGTACGGGGAGCCGTTCTGCGCGCTGATGGACCGGGCGATCTCCTCGTGGCGTACGGCGATCGCGTCCTTGATGCGGCTGACGACGGCGATCCGCTCCTCCACCGTCATCCGGGGCCAGGGCCCTTCGTCGAAGGCCCGGCGGGCGGCGGCCACGGCCCGGTCGACATCGGCGGTGGAGGCGTGCGGGACGCGCCCGATGACCTGCTCGGTGTGCGGGGAGACGACCTCGATGACGTCCTCGCCGAGCGGGTCGGTCAACTCCCCGCCGATGAACAGCTTTCCGTGCTCCACAAGCTCGGTCATGACCGCCGCCTTCATGAGGAGATGTTGTCCCTGACGATGCATCAGAACTGATACCAGTTCTAGTTATCGAGGGCAATGCTCCGGACGGACCCCGGCCGCGCCCGCGCCCCGCCCCCTCCCGGCCATGGCCGAAGTCCTGTTCCCCCGGGCTACACCTGACGTATCGTCAGTTCCAGATACGGAGAACGCGCGCCCCGCACCGCCGCGGAGAGACGAGGACCCATGCCCGCTCCACAGGGACCGCTGCCCCAGGTGACCGAGCACGGCGGAGGCGTCTGGTCGCTCCGGGTGCCCATCCCCGACAACCCGCTCGGCCACACCCTGGTCCACGTCCTCGACACCGACCGCGGCCCGGTCCTCGTCGACACCGGCTGGGACGACCCGGCCTCCTGGACCGAACTCACCGGCGGACTCGCCGCGCTGGGCATCGACGTGCCGGACGTCCACGGCGTCGTCATCACCCACCACCACCCCGACCACCACGGCCTGTCCGGCAAGGTCCGCGAGGCGTCCGGGGCCTGGATCGCCATGCACGCCGCCGACACCGACGTCGTACGCCGCACCCGGGACGCCGAGCCGGGCACCTGGCTCGACTACCTCGCCCGCAAGCTCGCCGCCGTCGGCGCCCCCGAGGACCACCTCGTCCCGCTGCGGGCCGCCCGCACCTCCGGCCGGCTGCGCACCCTGCCCGGGCTGCGCTCCGCCCTCCCCGACCGGGAGATCGCCCCCGGCGAACTCCTCGACCTCCCCGGACGGCGACTGCGCGCGATCTGGACCCCCGGCCACACCCCCGGCCACGTCTGCCTCCACCTGGAGGAGGAGCACCCCTCCCGGCTGCCCGGCCACGGCCGGCTCTTCTCCGGCGACCATCTGCTGCCCGGGATCACCCCGCACATCGGACTGTACGAGGACCCCGACGACTCCACCGTCACCGATCCCCTGGGCGACTACCTCGACTCCCTCGAACGCATCGGCCGCCTCGGCGTCGCCGAGGTCCTCCCCGCCCACCAGCACGCCTTCACCGACGCCGCCGGCCGGGTCCGCGAACTCCTCGACCACCACGAGGACCGGCTCACCGGACTCCTCGACCTGCTCGCCACCCCGCTCACCCCCTGGCAGCTCGCCGTGCGGATGGAGTGGAACCGCCCCTGGGACCAGATCCCCTACGGCTCCCGCAACATCGCCGTCAGCGAGGCCGAGGCGCACCTGCGCCGCCTGGTGAAACTCGGCCGCGCGGAGGCGGTGCAGGGGACGGACCCCGTGGAGTACGTGGCGGTGTGAGGCACCTCGCACCCGCCGGGCCGCGGGCCTACGGGCCGGTAGAGTGGGCGGGTCGTCATCATGCCCGTACGGGGGGAAGCCGGTGCGAATCCGGCACTGACCCGCAACCGTGAACGACCCCTACAGGGGAGTCGTGAGTCGGAATGCCCCGTCCGGGACGTGACCGCCGGCACCGTCGAGGAATACGGAGCCGGAGCCTGGTGCCCCTGAGGCGTGCCGGTGCCCGGCCGCAGGAGAGGGCCCCATGAACACCGTCCGCCGCGGCGCCACCGCGCTCGCAGCCGCCACCGTCCTGCTCGGCACCGGAGCGGCCGGGGTGGCGGGAGCGGCCAGCACCGCCCCCTCCCCCACGCCCTCCGCCGTCACGATCCCGGACGGTCTGTACGGCACGAACGACCCGACGTACGACGGTGTCTGGCGCCAGTCCCAGGCCTTCCTCGCCCAGCGCGCCACCGGTTTCCAGCCCGCCGACAAGTCCGTGGAGTGGCTGCTCGGCCAGCAGTGCGCGGACGGCTCGTTCAGCTCGTACCGCGCCGACGCCACGACGCCCTGCGACGCGAAGACCATGCGGGACACCAACGCCACGGCGATCGCCGTGCAGGCACTCCGGGCGGTCCGGAAGCAGTCGGCCTCCCCCGAGACGGTCGACAAGGCCGTCAAGGCGGGCTCCGACTGGCTGCGCACCGTCCAGAACAAGGACGGCGGCTGGGGCTACAGCCCGGGCGGCGCCAGTGACGCGAACTCCACCTCGGTCGTCGTCGGCGCGCTCGCCGCGACGGGCGTGCGGCCCGGCTCGTTCACCTCCGCCGAGGGCCGTACGCCCTACGACGCGCTCCTGTCCTTCGCGCTGCCCTGCACGGACAAGGAGGGCCCGGGGGCCTTCGCGTACCAGCCCGACAAGGCCGGCAAGCTCCTCGCGAACGCCGACGCCACCGCCGCGGCCACCCTCGCGGGCCTCGGCAAGAGCGTCGTCGCCACCAAGGCCTCGCCGGAGCAGCCGCCGGTCTGCAACGACCTGTCGAAGCCGACGATCGAGCGGGCCGCGCTCAACGGCGCCTCCTACCTGGCGAAGGCCCTCGCGAAGACCGGCCACCTGACCCTGCCGCCGATGCCGGGCGCCACCGACACCACCGAGCAGCCCGACATCGGCAACACCGCCGACGCCGTCGTCGCGCTCGCCGCGTCCGGCGCCTCGAAGGAGGCGAAGCCCGCCGTGGAGTGGCTGGAGAAGAACTCCGCCGCCTGGGCGAAGAAGGGCGGCCCGGCCGCGTACGCGCAGCTGATCCTGGCCGCGCGGGCGACGGAGACGGACCCGCGCGAGTTCGCTGCGGCGGACCTGGTGGAGCAGCTCAACGCCACCGGCCCGGCGCCGAAGACGCCCGACACCTCGGCCTCGTCCACGAGTGACGACGAGGGCGGCTTCGACATCTGGTGGATCATCGGCATCGGCACGGTCGTCGGCGTCGGCATCGGCTTCCTCGTGAGCGGCCGCAAGAAGTGACCGCCTCGCGAGGCGACGGTGCGCGAGGAACCGGTGCACGAAGGCGTGGCTCCCGTGCCGCGGGAGCCGCGGCCGGGGCGCTTCTGACGCTCGGCTCGGTCGTGGCCGCGGCGGCCCCGGCGCAGGCCGCCGGCTACCGCTACTGGTCGTTCTGGGAGAGCGACGGCGGGAAGGCCTGGACGTACGCCACCCAGGGTCCGGCGACCGCACGCCCCGCCGACGGCGACGCGATCGGCTTCCGCTTCGCGATCAGCAACGGCACGAACGACACCTCCCGGCCGTCCGTCGCCCCCGACTTCACGAGGATCTGCGGGGGCGTGGAGAAGAAGGACGGCACGAAGCGGGTCGCGGTCGTCGTCGACTTCGGCGGCCCGGCGGACGCGCCGCCCGGCGAGACCCCGCCGGAGAAGCGGGTCGAGGCCGGCTGCGCGCAGGTCCGTGAGGACGCGACGGGCGCGGAGGCGCTCGCCGTGGTCGCGAAACCGCTGCGGTACGACGGCGCGGCCATGCTGTGCGGCATCGCCGGCTACCCCGCGCGGGGCTGCGGCGAGCCGGTCGCGGAGACCGCTGGGACCGGTGGGACCGGGAAGACCCCGGCGTCGGCCGCGCCGAGCGCGTCGGCGACCGCCGGCGAGGAGGGCGGGGGCCCGTCCTTCGGCGTGCTCGCCGGCGGGGCGGCCGTGCTGGCCCTGGGCGGGGCGGCGATCTGGAAGGCCCGCCGGCGCGGATGAGCCCGGTATGAAGGTTCCTGACGTCCTCCGTGCCCCGGAGGCGAGCCGGTCCAACGCCCTGCACGCCGGGGCGTGGTGGGTGTGGGCGCTCGGCCTGGCCGTCGCCGCCTCCCGCACGACGAACCCCCTCCTCCTCGGCCTCCTCGTCGGGGTCGCGGGCTATGTCGTGGCGGCCCGCCGTACGGACGCGCCCTGGGCGCGCTCGTACGGCGCGTTCGTGAAGCTCGGCCTCTTCGTCGTCTTCCTGCGGGTCGTCTTCTCGCTGCTGCTCGGCTCCCCGATCCCGGGGACCCACCTGCTGTTCACGCTGCCCGAGGTGCCGCTGCCCGAGTGGGCGCAGGGGGTGCGGATCGGGGGGCGGGTGACGGCCGAGCAGCTGGTGTTCGCGCTGTACGACGGCGCGAAGCTGGCGACCCTGCTGATCTGCGTGGGCGCGGCGAACTCGCTCGCCAACCCGGCGCGGCTGCTCAAGTCGCTGCCGGGCGCGCTGTACGAGGCCGGGGTCGCCGTCGTCGTGGCGATGACCTTCGCGCCGAACATGGTCGCGGACGTGGTGCGGCTGCGTACCGCCCGACGCCTGCGCGGCCGCCCCACGGGCGGGGTGCGGGCGGTGCTCCAGATCGGGCTTCCGGTCCTGGAGGGGGCCCTGGAGCGGTCGGTCGCGGTCGCCGCGTCGATGGACGCGCGCGGCTACGGCCGGACGGCGCAGGTCCCGGCCTCGGTACGCCGCACCACGAACCTCCTGACCCTGGGCGGACTGCTCGGAATCTGCGCCGGTACGTACGGGCTCCTCGCGGCGGAGGGCGCGGGATACGGGCTGCCGCTGCTCGGCGCCGGGCTGGTCGCGGCCATGGCGGGGCTGCGGCTCGGCGGCCGCCGGACGGTCCGCACCCGGTACCGGCCGGACCGCTGGGGGGTGCGGGCCTGGCTGGTCGCGGGGTCCGGGGTGGCGGTGGCGGTCCTGATGATCTGGGCGAACACGTACGCGTCCGAGGCGCTGCACCCCGGGGTCGTACCGCTGGAGGCTCCGGAGCTGCCGCTCTGGCCGGCGGTGTCGATCCTGGTGGGCCTGGTGCCGGCGTTCGTGGCCCCCGTACCCGCGACAGCTCCCGCTGCGAAGGAGAAGGCGTGATCCGCTTCGAGAACGTCTCGGTGACCTACGAGGAGGATGCCGAGCCGACCCTGCGGGACGTGAACCTGACCGTCCCCGAGGGCGAGCTCGTCCTGCTCGTCGGCCCTTCGGGCGTCGGCAAGTCGACCCTCCTCGGCGCGGTCTCCGGCCTCGTCCCCCACTTCACCGGCGGCACCCTGACCGGCCGGGTCACGGTCGACGGCCGCGACACCCGCACGCATCCGCCGCGCGAGCTCGCGGACCTGGTCGGCACGGTCGGCCAGGACCCGTCCGCGCACTTCGTCACCGACACCGTCGAGGACGAGCTGGCGTACGGCATGGAGTCCCTGGGCCTCGCGCCCGGCGTCATGCGGCGCCGGGTCGAGGAGACCCTGGACCTGCTCGGCCTCGCGGAACTCCGCGACCGCCCGATCGCGACGCTCTCCGGGGGCCAGCGCCAGCGGGTCGCGATCGGCTCGGTCCTGACCCCGCACCCGAAGGTCCTGGTCCTGGACGAGCCGACGTCGGCGCTGGACCCGTCGGCGGCGGAGGACGTCCTGGCGGTGCTGCAACGGCTGGTGCACGACCTGGGCACGACGGTGCTGCTCGCGGAGCACCGCCTGGAGCGGGTGGTGCAGTACGCGGACCAGGTGCTGATGCTGCCGGAGGGCGTGATGGGCGCCCCCGCCGAGATCATGGCCGTGTCGCCGGTGCATCCGCCGGTGGTGGGGCTGGGGAGGCTGGCGGGGTGGGACCCGTTGCCGCTCACGGTGCGGGACGCGCGTCGGCGGGCCGGCGAGATGAAGGGGCGGCTGGAGGGGCGGGCCCCTGCGGGGCCGGCGGGATTCTCAGCCCGTCCGGCGTTCGAGGAGCGGGGTCCGGGGCGGAGCCCGGTTCCCGGGAAGGGGCGGGGTGGGGGACTCGACCTGTTCAAGCGGCGCCGTACCCCGTCCGCACCCGCCACCCCCACCACGACCCCCCTCGTCCTCGCCGACCGCCTCGGCGTACGCCGCGGCCGCGTCGAGGCGCTCCGTCGCATCGACCTCCAGGTCCAGGCGGGCGAGACCCTCGCCCTCATGGGCCGCAACGGGGCCGGCAAGTCCACCCTCCTCTCCACCCTCGTCGGCATGATCGCCCCGACCTCCGGCACCGTGCGTGTCGCGGGCCGGGTCCCGCACACCACAAGCCCCCGCGAGCTGATCCGCCAGGTCGGCCTGGTTCCGCAGGAGCCGCGGGACCTGCTGTACGCGGACACCGTCGCCGCCGAGTGCGCGGCGGCCGACGGGGACGCGGGCGCCGCGCCCGGGACCTGCCGGGCGCTGGTGTCCGAGCTGCTGCCGGGCGTCGCGGACGACACCCACCCGCGGGACCTGTCGGAGGGGCAGCGGCTGGCGCTCGCGCTCGCCGTCGTCCTGACCGGCCGCCCGCCCCTGCTCCTCCTGGACGAGCCGACCCGCGGCCTGGACTACGCGGCGAAGGCCCGTCTGGTCGCCCATCTCCGTACCCTGGCCGCCGAGGGACACGCGATCGTGCTCGCGACGCACGACGTGGAGCTTGCGGCCGAGCTGGCGCACCGGGTGGTGATCATCGCCGACGGCGAGGTGGTGGCGGACGGGCCGACGGCGGAGGTGGTCGTCTCCTCCCCCGCGTTCTCGCCGCAGGTGGCGAAGATCCTGGCCCCGCAGCCGTGGCTCACGGTCGAGCAGGTGGAGGCGGCCCTGTGAGCACCCGCCCGGTACGCGCGGTCCGGCTGGGACCACGCTCCGTCACCGCCCTGGCCCTGGTCTCCCTCATCGGTCTCTTCGCGTTCTGCTGGCCGCTCTTCGCGGACGCCGGTTCCGCCGTGACCTCGCACGCCGGGGACGCGCCGTGGCTGTTCGCCGCCCTGCTGCCGCTCCTCGTGGCGGTGGTCGTGGCGACGATCGCGGACTGCGGGATGGACGCGAAGGCGGTGGCGATGCTGGGCGTGCTGGCCGCCGTCGGCGCGGCCCTGCGGCCGCTGGGCGCGGGGACGGCCGGTCTGGAGCCGATGTTCTTCCTGATGGTGCTGAGCGGCCGGGTCCTCGGGCCGGGCTTCGGTTTCGTCCTCGGCGCGGTGACGATGTTCGCGTCGGCCCTGCTCACGGGCGGGGTGGGGCCCTGGATGCCGTTCCAGATGCTGTCGATGGGCTGGTTCACGATGGGCGCCGGGCTGCTGCCGGGGCCGGTGGGGGTCCCCCCTGCCCGAGCGGAGCCGAGAGCTTGGGGGAGGCTGCGGGGCCGGGGTGAGCTGCTGATGCTCTCGGCGTACGGGTTCGTGGCGGCGTTCGCGTACGGCACGATCATGAATCTGCAGGGCTGGGTGCTGCTCCAGGGCCTGAGCAGCGGGATCTCGTTCCAGCCGGGCGCCCCGCTCGACGAGAACCTGGTCCGTTTCCTCGCCTATGTCACCGCCACCTCCCTCGGCTGGGACCTGGGACGGGCCGTTCTCACCGTGGTCCTCACCCTCACCATCGGCGGCACGCTCCTGAAGGCGTTGCGGCGGGCGACGCGACGGGCGAACTTCGAGGCCCAGGTCACATTCGAGGGCCCTGAGAGGCCCTCCCCGGGTGAGCCGCCCCACAGGACCTACGTCACGTACGAGCCGGAATAGTAGTCGGGCGGTACCCGCCCAAACCGCCCACAGCAGGGCATGACCTGCGGAAACATCCCACACCCACCCCCCGGGACCTTCCTCCGGGGTCCGAACCTTCCTCGTACAGGGGGTCGTTGCGTCGGCGTTCCAGCCCTGCTTGTCTGGTGGACGTCGCCAGGCAGCCGGTGCTCACCACAGCGCCTCGGACGGCCGGTTCCCCCCAGTTCCCGGGTTCCCCGGGCTCTGGTTCCGGTTTGCCGAAATCGCCTGACGCAGCCCTTGTTCCCGAAGTTAGGTAGAGATCTTGATCCGCTCGATCACCACTCGTGTCGCCGCCCGCAAGAAGACCCTCGCCGGCACCGCGGCCGTTCTGCTCGCCGCCTCCGGTGCGGTCATCGGCACGACGGGCTCGGCTTCCGCCGCCAGCCCCCAGGACGTCGCCCGCAAGATCGTGCCCGCCTCGCAGTACGCGTCGTTCAGCAAGATCGTCGAGCACGAGTCGCACTGGAACCACACCGCGACGAACTCCTCCAGCGGCGCCTACGGCCTCGTCCAGGCCCTCCCGGCCTCGAAGATGTCCTCGGCCGGTTCCGACTGGAAGACGAACCCCGCCACCCAGATCAAGTGGGGCCTGAACTACATGAACGAGCGCTACGGCTCCCCGAACGCCGCTTGGGCGTTCTGGCAGGCCAACGGCTGGTACTAAGAGTCACCGCCGCACCAGCGCACACCCGCAAGGCCCCGCCTCCCGTCAGGGAGGGCGGGGCCTGCGGCGTTTCCGCGGGACAGGGCGGGACGTCCGCCGTCGAGGCCGGGCGCGCGGCGTTCTCCGGCCCCCGACGGTCCCTACAGCCGCTGGATGATCGTCCCGGTCGCCACCGCCCCGCCCGCGCACATCGTGATCAGCGCGAACTCCTTGTCGGTGCGCTCCAGCTCGTGCAGCGCGGTGGTGATCAGCCGGGCCCCGGTCGCCCCGACGGGGTGGCCGAGGGCGATCGCACCGCCGTTGACGTTGACCTTCGCCAGATCCTGATCGAAGACCTGCGCCCAGCTCAGCACCACCGAGGCGAAGGCCTCGTTGATCTCGACGAGGTCGATGTCCCGGAGCGACATCCCGGCCTTGCCGAGGACGGCGCGCGTGGCGTCGATCGGCCCGTCGAGGTGGAAGTGCGGGTCGGCGCCGACCAGCGCCTGGGCGACGATCCGGGCGCGGGGCTTCAGCTTGAGGGCGCGGGCCATGCGCTTGGAGGCCCACATGATCGCGGCGGCGCCGTCGGAGATCTGCGAGGAGTTCCCGGCGGTGTGGACGGCGGTCGGCATCACGGGCTTGAGGCGGGCGAGACCCTCCATGGTGGTGTCGCGCAGGCCCTCGTCGCGGTCCACGAGCCGCCACATGCCCTGCCCGGCGGCCTGCTCCTCCTCGGTGGTGGGGACCTGGACGGCGAAGGTCTCGCGCTTGAAGCGCTCCTCGGACCAGGCGTTCGCGGCGCGTTCCTGGGAGAGCAGGCCGAGGGAGTCGACGCGTTCGCGGGTGAGGCCGCGGTGGCGGGCGATGCGCTCGGCGGCCTCGAACTGGTTGGGCAGGTCGACGTTCCACTCGTCGGGGAAGGGCTTTCCGGGGCCGTGCTTGGACCCGGAGCCGAGCGGAACGCGGGACATGGCCTCGACACCGCAGCTGATCCCGATGTCGATGACGCCGGCCGCGACCATGTTGGCGACCATGTGGCTCGCCTGCTGCGAGGAGCCGCACTGACAGTCGACGGTGGTGGCCGCCGTCTCGTAGGGCAGGCCCATGGTGAGCCAGGCCGTGCGGGCCGGGTTCATGGACTGCTCGCCGGCGTGGGTGACCGTACCGCCGACGATCTGTTCGACGCAGTCGGCGTGGATGCCGGTGCGTCCGAGGAGTTCGCGGTAGGTCTCGCCCAGGAGGTAGGCGGGATGAAGGTTGGCGAGCGCGCCTCCGCGCTTGCCGATGGGGGTGCGTACGGCTTCGACGATGACGGGTTCCGCGGCCATGAGCTCGTCCTCTCCTCGACCGGACGGGGCGTCCCGGCAGCCCGTCGGTCGGCGTCACGGGGGAACTAGTACGCGTTCTAGTTCTGAGTGCAGTCTTATGACTGCTACCGCGGGTACGCAAGGGTCCGGGAGGCAACACTTCCCGTTCTGGCCCTTGCTACTTGTAGAACTCGTTACTAACTTTCCCGGCAACTCCTGACGGCCCATCAGATCCCCTCATCAGATTCCCTCAGATGCGGAGCGTGTTGCCGATGCCCTGTCCCCACCTTCCCGAGGGGTTCGACGCCACCGACCCCGATCTGCTCCGCGACCGCGTCCCCTTCCCGGAGTTCGCGCGGCTGCGGCAGACCGCACCCGTGTGGTGGTGCCCCCAGCCGCCCGGCGTGACGGGCTTCGCGGACGGCGGATACTGGGCCGTCACGCGCCACGCGGACGTCAAGTACGTCTCCACGCACCCCGAGCTGTTCTCCTCGAACGAGAACACCGCCGTCATCCGCTTCAACGAGCACATCACCCGGGACCAGATCGAGGTCCAGAAGCTGATCATGCTCAACATGGACCCGCCCGAGCACACCCGCGTCCGCCAGATCGTCCAGCGCGGCTTCACCCCGCGGGCGATCCGGAACCTGGAGACGGCCCTGCGCGACCGCGCCCACGCCATCGTCGACGAGGCCAAGCGCGCCGCGGACGCCGACGGCACCTTCGACTTCGTCACCCGGGTCGCCGTCGAACTCCCCCTCCAGGCCATCGCCGAACTCATCGGCGTCCCCCAGGAGGACCGTTCCCGGATCTTCGACTGGTCGAACAAGATGGTCGCGTACGACGACCCCGAGTACGCCATCACCGAGGAGATCGGCGCCGAGGCCGCCATGGAACTCATCGGCTACTCGATGAACATGGCCGCCGCCCGCAAGGAATGCCCCGCCGCCGACATCGTCAGCCGGCTCGTCGCCGCCGAGGGCGAGGGCAACCTCTCCTCCGACGAGTTCGGCTTCTTCGTCCTCCTGCTCGCCGTCGCCGGCAACGAGACCACCCGCAACGCCATCAGCCACGGCATGCACGCCTTCCTCACCCACCCCGACGAATGGGAACTCTTCAAGCGGGAACGGCCGGCGACCGCCGCCGAGGAGATCGTGCGCTGGGCGACCCCCGTCGTCTCCTTCCAGCGGACCGCCACCCAGGACACCGAGATCGGCGGACAGAAGATCGCCAAGGGCGACCGCGTCGGCCTCTTCTACTCCTCCGCCAACAACGACCCCGAGGTCTTCACCGACCCCGAACGCTTCGACATCACCCGCGATCCCAACCCGCACCTCGGCTTCGGCGGCGGCGGACCCCACTTCTGCCTGGGCAAGTCCCTCGCCATCAAGGAGATCGAGCTGATCTTCAACGCGGTCGCGGACGCCCTGCCCGACCTGACCCTCGCCGGCGAGCCGCGCCGGCTGCGGGCCGCCTGGCTGAACGGGGTGAAGGAACTCCGGGTCCGCGCCGGGTCCTAGGGGGTGTCCTGTCTCCGCGAGCCCGGTCTGATCGGCAAGACACCCCCCTAGCCCGCGCAGCGGGGCGGGACGGAACCGGAGGGTCACCCGGCACGTCCCACCCCGCATGCGGGGGACACACAGAATCCTGACCACCATCGTCGCGCTGCTCGCGCTCCAGCTCGGCTCGCTTCTCGCACCGGCGTACGCCTGCGGCTGCGGCGCCATGATCCCGACCAAGGACCAGCGCATCGGCGTCGACCGCGAGGAGTCGGCCGTCCACTGGGACGGACGGACCGAGACCGTCGTCATGCGCTTCAACGTCCACGGCGACGCCCGGCACGCCGCCTGGATCATGCCCGTGCCGAGCCGCGCCGACGTCACCCTCGGCGACCCCGAGCTCTTCGACTCGCTCGACCGGCTCACCGAGCCCGAGCAGCGCGAGCGCTCCTACTTCTGGCCGCGCGAGGGCGACTGGCCGTTCGACCGGGACTACGGGGACGGGGCCGGGGCTCCGCCGCCCGGCGCGGGCGGCGTCGGCGTCGTCGGCCGCGAACGGCTCGGCCCCTTCGACGTCGCCCGGCTGACCGCCACCGACCCCGACGCCCTCGGCGACTGGCTGCGGACCAACGGCTTCGAACTGCCCGAACGGCTGACCGGCGCCCTCGAACCGTACGTGGAGCGGCGGTGGGAGTACGTCGCCGTCCGCCTCGCGCCCCAGCAGAAGGACGCCGTCCTCCAGGGCGAGCTGACCCCGCTGCGCATCGGCTTCGAATCCCCCGAACTCGTCTACCCCATGCGCCTTTCGCGGCTCGCGAAGACCTCCCAGAGCCTCGGCCTGTACATCCTCGCCGAGCACCGGATGGAGCCCCGCTCCCCCATCGGCGGCGACGCCCCCGAGGTGACCTTCGCCGGCCGGATCGAGCCCGCGGGCCCCGTCGCCGGGCTCGCCGGGAACCGGCCGGTCCGACTCACCGTCCTGGAGCAGGAGTTCCCCCACCCGGAGCGGATCGACGACGACCACCACCTGAGGGCCGTCGCCGACACCCCGTACCGCCGGGTCGAGTACACCGACCGGCTGCTCACGGTGGGCGGCGGAATCCCCGTATGGCTCCTGACGGTGGGCGGCGGCCTGCTCCTCGCCGCCCTCGCGACGCTCCTGGCCGTACGGGCGACAAGGCGCCGCCCGGACCTCGGCGCCGGTGTACGTTCGGCCGTATGACGAACCCTCAGTGGAACGCAGTCGACGCCTACTTCACCGAGACGATCGCCCCCGCCGACGAGGCGCTGACCGCCGCGCTCAGCGCCTCCGCGACGGCCGGACTGCCCGAGATCGCCGTCGCCCCCAACCAGGGCAAGCTCCTCCACCTGCTCGCCCGGATGCAGGACGCCCGCAGCATCCTGGAGATCGGCACCCTCGGCGGCTACAGCACGATCTGGCTGGCCCGCGCCCTGCCCGCCGACGGCCGGCTCATCACCCTCGAGTACAGCCCGGCCCACGCGGACGTCGCCCGCGCCAACCTCGCCCACGCCGGCCTGGACAAGATCGTCGAGGTCCGCACCGGCGCGGCCCTGGACAGCCTGCCGCAGCTGGAGGCGGAGGGCGCGGGCCCGTTCGACCTGGTCTTCATCGACGCCGACAAGGTCAACAACCCGCGCTACGTGGAGTGGGCCCTGAAGCTCTCCCGCCCCGGCACGGTGATCATCGTCGACAACGTGGTCCGGGGCGGCAGGATCACCACCCCCGACCCGGACGACCCGGCGATCACCGGCACCCGCGAACTCTTCGAACTCGTCGCGGCGGAACCCCGCCTGGACGCGACGGCGATCCAGACCGTCGGCACCAAGGGCTACGACGGCCTGCTGCTGGCCCGCGTGGTGCGCTAGCGCCGGGACCCGGCGGGTGTCCCCCTTCCCCGCCGCACGGGGGAAGGGGGACACCCGGGGCGCCGGGGGAAGGGGACACCCGGGCCCCGTCAGACGAGGCCTGCCAGCAGTTCCGCGAAGAGCGCCGGCCGGCTGAAGTAGCCGACGTGCGAGGTGTCCAGGGTGTGCACCTCGAAGGGGTTGTGCGGCGTCAGCCCGTCCGCCTTGCGGATCATGTGGTCCTGCACCGCCGGGGTGATGCTCGCGTCCCCGGAGAGCCGGACGTAGGTGTGCGGGACCCGGCCCCAGCGCTCCGCGGTGACCAGCGCCCCCGGCTCCAGCACCCCGTGGTTCTCGTCCGGGTCCAGCGTGTCGAGCAGCGCTCCGAAGACGCGGTCGGTGGAGTCGGCCATGACGGCGGCCTTCAGCGCGGCGAACACGGCGGGATCGGCATGGGCCGCCCGCCAGTTCAGCCGGACCACCCGCGGATCGGCGGACTCGCCCGTGAGCGGCACGGCGATCCGCGCCACCGCCGCGTCCAGCAGGTTCTCGTCGACCACGTCCCACGCCCCGGTGAGCATCGCCGGGTCGGCGAGGCAGAACGCGGAGAGGTAGACCATCCGGTCCACCAGGTCCGGCACGGCGTCGGCGACGGCACCGATCGTCAGCCCGCCGAGACTGTTGCCGACCAGCACGACCGGCCCGAGCGGCGCCAGCCGCCGCAGGACGTCCGTCACGTGCCGGACGTTGTCCCGCAGCGTGACGCCGCTCATCGGGGACGGGGCGGCGGCCAGCGCCTTCAGGTCCTGGGGCTGCCGGTAGTAGGCGGCGGGACCATCGGCCCGGTCGCCGTGCCCGGGGAGATCGACGGCGTACGAACGGTGTCCGAGCAGCGCCAGCTCGTTCTGCAGCGGGCCCCAGGCCCGTGCGTTGCTGGAGCCGCCGTGGACGCATACGAAAATGGGGCGCGAGTGTGCGCGCATGGCGGGGTTCCTCGTCATCAGGAGGCGAACGGTGGACGCGGGTCCGGGTGCCGGGCACAGGCCGGCACCGCGGTCAGCACCCCGAACGGGTGCGGATCGCCTGCCGGTTGTGGATGACGGAACACATACGAGCGACCCTAACAGGACGGAGCGTCTCGCGACCGCCCGATGACCCTACGGGGCTCAGGAGCCGGCCCGGCCCGGTGCGCTGCGACGCCAGCCCGCGAAGAGCGGCAGCTCACCGGACGCGTCCAGGACGACGACGCCGAAGGGCCGGTCGAAGGCGACCCGCTCCACGGTCCCGTGCCGCGTCGGCGCCGCGCTGCGGGTCATCGTCACCTGGGTCACCGCGGCCGCCTCGACCCCCTCCTCCGCGACCTCGACCAGCGCCTCCTGCACCACCCCGGAGACGAAGAGGCCGACCGGGGACAGAGCCGAGAAGTCGGCCCCGGGACGCAACGCCCGGCTGATCCCGAGCGACGCCAGATGGCCCTCGGCCTCGGTCCTCGTACGGAGGGTGAAGCGCGGCAGCGAGAGATCGGCCGCGTCCGCGGCGAGCGGCCGCCGCTCCGCCGGCCCGGCCCAGGCGGCGGGCATCACGTCGGCCGGCCCGGCGCCGGGCCGGCCGAGGGCGAACCGCACCCGGGCGGCCTCGTCGCCCGCGCAGGGCAGTTCGACGACGGTGACCCCGTCCACGGACCAGACCCGATCGGCCGGAATCCGCTGCCGCATGGTCGGTACGGGCCGGGTGTCGCCCGAGCCGTCGGTGAAGGGCTCGTCGCGGGTGAGGTGCGCGGGGAAGGCGGTCAGCCAGGACGCCTTCAGGGCGAGGGCGTTGACCAGGACCAGGTCCTCGGAGCCGTCGAGCCCGAGCGGCAGCCGCTGGACGCGCCCGCCGGTCGCCCTCCGTATCCAGTCGTCGAGTTCGTCCTGCTCGACGGCCGGAATCTCGCCCAGGGACACGTCGTCCGTCGCCCCGAACACCTCGTCGGGCAGCTCGAACCAGGCCGGCGCTCCGCGCAGCACCCCGAACTCCACGTCCGGCAGGCCACGCCGGAAGGCCTCCAGCACCGGCACCCTGCTCCACACACCGGCCGCCGACACGACCCCGTCCGTCACCGCGAGCCGCCGCCCGACGACGGCCACCGCCCCCGCGGCCGCCTCCCCGTCGACCCCGAGCACCCCCCGCAGCTCCTCTGCGGTCCGCCCGCGCGCCCCGGAGGCCACGGCGGCGAGAGCGAGCCACAGCCCCGCCGGCGAACAGACGAAGTCGTCCTCACCCAGACAGACCAGCCAACGGCCCGCCAGGGCCCGTACCGCGTCCGCCTCGAAGGCGGTGGGACCGGGAGTCATATCCTGCCTTTCATGAGCATCGTGAAGATCAACGTCCTGACCGTGCCCGCCGAGCAGCGTGAGGTCCTGGAGCAGCGCTTCGCCTCTCGGGCCGGGGCCGTGGAGGGGTCCGACGGGTTCGAGTGGTTCGAGCTGCTGCGCCCCGTCGAGGGCACAGACCAGTACCTGGTGTACACGCGCTGGCGCAGTGAGGAGGACTTCCAGGCCTGGATGAACGGTTCCATGAAGGCCGCACACGGGGGCGGCGGCGCGGGTGGCGGCGCGGGCAGTGGCGAGGGCGGCGGTGAGGGCGGCGAGCGGCCCAGGCCCGCCGCGTCCGGCTCCACCCTCTGGTCCTTCGAGGTCGTCCAGCAGGCGTCCCCGAAGAGCTGAGCCCGCGCGTCCCCGGCCGGCCGGGCGCCCGGAGAAATCGGGCTGCGTCCCAGGTCGTGCGCGCCGCACAATGGCGCCCATGACCTGGACCTTCTCCCCCGAGCGCGTCGACACCCCGGACGCCACCGCCCTGCGCCGCGACTACTACGACGACGTCGCCAGCCGCTACTGGAAGCGCCCGGCGACGCGGGCGGAGATCGACGAGGGCCTGACCGACGACGGGGCCGAGCTGCTGACCCCGCCGACCGGGCAGTTCCTGGTCGGGCGGTACGAGGGCAAGCCCGCCGGCTGCGGCGGGGTGCTCCTCCTCGACGAGGATCGCGCCGAACTGACCCGCGTCTTCCTGCGTCACGCCTTCCGCGGCCTCGGCGGGGCGGGCGCGCTCCTCGGCACCCTGGAGGACGCGGCGCGCGAGCTCGGCGCCCGCCGGATGGTCCTGAACACGCGCCTCGACCTGGTCGAGGCGCGCGCCCTGTACACCCGGCACGGGTACGACGAGATCCCGGCGTACTGCACGGGCCCGTACATGGACATCTGGTACGGCAAGGACCTCTGACCGGCCGCCAGGGCCGCCCCGGCCGCCCCGGCCGCCCCGGGACGACGGGAGCTGCCGGTCTGCGGATCCGGTCTGCGGGTCCGGTCAGCGGCTCTGGGCTGCGGATCCGGTCAGCGGCTCTGGGCTGCGGATCCGGTCAGCGGCTCCAGACGACGACGTCGAAGATGCCTCGCGTGTCCGACGCCAGACCGGCCAGCTCCTTGACGGTCAGGCGGACGAGCCGGCCGTCGTTCGTCGCGGCGCAGACGACCATCCCCGTCTTCAGCTCCGTCGCCGTCGAGGTGCCCAGGGTGTCGATGTCCCGCGCGCAGTCCTCGTACGAGGGCGTCTTGTTCGTCGAGTCCTTCCAGACCAGCGCCTTGACGTCGTCCCCGGGCTGCAGCATGTGGCCGCCGAACGGGTAGACGGAGAAGTCGTTCTCCTCGCGGATCTCCGACTCCGCGGGCGGCGCCGCGTCGAGGTCCTTGTCCTCCGCGTACGTGATCACCAGAGGTCCCTGCCATGCGACCGTGCCGGCCGGCTTCGCGGGCGGGGCATCGGAGGTCGGGGGCGCCGAGCTCTCCTCGCTCGTCGAGGCCTCCTGGCTCGTCGCGGTCTCCGGGCTCCGCGAGGAGTCCGCGGAGGAGTCCTCGCCGTTCCCGTCCTCCGCCCCGGACGGGCCGGTCGAGCTCGTCACCGGGGTCTGCGCCCGCGGCGGGGCGTCGCCATCGTTGTTGGTGCTCACCAGGTACGTGCCGACGACGCCGATCATCGCCGCCACCAGCGTGGCCGCCGCGCCGATCCAGGCGCCCCGGTGCGAGGACGTACGCGCCACGACGATCGGCGCCGGGGCGCCGTATCCACCGCCGTATCCACCGCCGGCCCCGCCCGCGTACCCGCCTCCGTACCCGTCGTGTCCGCCGGTCGGCGGTCCGGCGGGCGGTCCGGCCGGCGGGTGTGCCGGAGGATGTGGCGGCGGAGTCGGCCGGCCCTGGCCCTGACGTGGTTCTTCGCTGTTCATCCTGCCCGCTCCCCCTGTGATGCGATCTTGAAGGGGACAGCGTACTGAGGGGATCTGAGTGACTGTCATACAGGGAGTGCGGCCGTGCGCGCCTACCCGTCGTGGTCGCGGGGCGGATCCGGGTCGCGCGGGCGCTCCGCGTCCGAACCGCTCAGCTCCGCCGTCAGCTCCTCCACGAGTTTCACCAGGTCGGTGGGCCGGTCCGGCCCCCACCAGTCGCCGAGCAGCTCGGCGAGCGACTCCTCGCGGGCCGCGTCGAGCCGCGTCGCGGCCTGGACGCCCTCCTCGGTGAGCATCAGCTGGACCCCCTCCCGGCTGACCAGGCGCCGTTCCTCCACCTGCAGGGAGGCCTCCGTGATCACCTCCGGCGGCACGGGCACGTGCTCGGCGAGCCGGACGGGTTCGACGGTGCCGTGGCGGCGGATGCGGAGCAGCAACCAGCTCGCCGCCGGCAGCAGGTCGAGCCCTGCGCGCGCGGTGATCCTCTCGTAGATCTCCCTGCGGCCCGCACGGGAGCCGAGGACGGACAGGGCGCGGGCGCACTCCTCGTACGAGGAACGCTCCACGGGGCCGGAGGCGGGCGTCCGGCTGGTGTCGGGCGCGGTGACCGATCCCCGCAGCCTGTCCTCCTTGAGGAACCAGGCGACGAAGAAGGCGACCAGGACCACCGGTGCCGCGTACAGGAAGACGTCGGCGATGGACGTGGCGTACGCGTGCAGGACGTCGGGGCGCAGACCGGCCGGGAGCGAGGCGACGGTGCGCGGGTCGGCGGCGACCTGCTCGGGGCCGATGCCGGGCGGGAGGTCCTGTCCGGAGGCGGTGGCGGCGGCGAACACGTCGTCGAGCGAGTCGGTGAGCCGGGTGGTGAAGATCGTGCCGAAGACGGCGACGCCGAAGGAGGCCCCGATGGAGCGGAAGAAGGTGGCTCCGGAGGTGGCGACGCCGAGGTCCCCGTACGGGACGGCGTTCTGGACGACCAGGACGAGGACCTGCATGACCAGGCCGAGGCCGACGCCGAAGACGAAGAAGTAGACGCTCATCTCGCCGGTGGACGTGGTCTCCGTCAGCCCGTGGAGCAGGAGCAGCCCGAGGCAGGTGACGGCGGTGCCGGCGATCGGGAAGACCTTCCAGCGGCCCGTACGGGAGACGATCTGGCCGGTGACCGTCGAGGTGATCAGGATGCCGGCGACCATCGGCAGCATGTGCACGCCGGACTTGGTCGGAGTGACGCCCTGCACGACCTGGAGGAAGGTCGGCAGATAGGTCATCGCGCCGAACATCGCGAAGCCGATGACGAAGCTGATGACCGCGACCAGGCTGAACGTCCGGATCCTGAACAGCTTGAGCGGCAGCACGGGTTCGGCCGCCCGCCGCTCCACCTGCACGAACAGGACGAGGAGTACGGCTCCGAGGACGGCGAGGCCGATGATCTGCGCCGAACCCCACGCCCAGGTGGTGCCGCCGAGCGAGGCCACGAGGACCAGACAGGTGGCGACGGAGGCGATGAGGAGGGTGCCGAGGTAGTCGATGGTGTGCCGGGTGGAACGCGCCGGGACGTGCAGGACGGCGGCGATCACGAAGAGGGCGACGATGCCGATCGGCAGGTTGATGTAGAAGACCCAGCGCCAGGAGAGCTGCTGGGTGACGACCCCGCCGAGCAGCGGACCGAGGACGCTGGTGGTGGCGAAGACGGCGCCGAAGAGCCCCTGGTACCTGCCGCGCTCCCGCGGCGGCACGAGGTCGCCGACGATCGCCATCGACAGCACGATGAGACCGCCGCCGCCGAGGCCCTGGATCGCGCGGAAGGCGATGAGCTGCGGCATGTTCTGGGCGATGCCGCAGAGCGCGGAGCCGATGAGGAAGAGGACGATCGCCGCCTGGAAGAGTCTTTTGCGCCCGTACTGGTCGCCGAGCTTGCCCCAGAGCGGGGTGCCCGCCGTGGACGCAAGGATGTAGGCGGTGACCACCCACGAGAGGTGCTCCATGCCGCCGAGCTCGCTGACGATGGTCGGCAGTGCGGTGGAGACGATGGTCTGGTCGAGGGCGGCCAGCAGCATGCCCAGGAGCAGCGCGCCGATCGCGACGAGGACGGTGCGACGGCTCTGCCCCTCCCCGGGCGCGGGGGCGCCACCGAGCTCGGAGGGGCTTACTTCCTGGGCCATGGGCGTCTCCTCGGGGCGTCTCGTCGGGCGTCCCGCCGGACAGCCCATGGGACGGCTTCTCCATCCTGGTCTGAATGTCCGGATATGGCCTGCGGAGTTCGCCCGCCTGTTCGCCCTTCGGGAGGGTGTGGGCTGCATAATCGCCAGCAGTTGTCTCGGGGAGGGGACCCATCATGACCGGACATGTCTGTCCTGAATGCGGTGTACAGAGACCTGGCTGCGCCTGCGCCCAGGCCGAACTGGCGGCGGCCGAGGACTTCGATCCGCTCCGGATCAGGCCGTACGTGACGCTGGACGCCCCGGAGGGCGAACCGGGGACGGCGGCGGGCGCCGTTGCGGGGGGTGCGGCGGGGTCGGGGGGCCTTGGCACGTACGGCTCCGGTTCGTACGGTCCGGGTGCTTACGGCGGGTCCGACTCGCGCGGCGCGGGTGCGTACGGCGGGTCCGACTCGCGCGGCGCGGGTGCGTACGGCGGGTCCGACTCTCGCGGTCCGGGTGCGTACGACGCCGACTCGCACGGTCCGGGTGCGCACGACGCCGACTCGCACGGCGCTGGCGCGTACGGCAGCGACTCACGCGGTCCTGGCGCGTACGGCTCCGGTTCGTACGGTCCGGACGCGGAGGACCCGCCGACGTCGCCGCTGGCGGCGATCCGGCTGGACGGGGAGCAGGGCGGGGACGTCGGCGGGGACTCCGCCAGGAGCGTCGCCGGCTCCTCTGTCGGCTCCTCTGCTGGCTATTCCGTAGGCTCCTTCGTCGACTCCTCCGTCGGAAGCTTCGCCGGGTCCTCGACCGGACGCGGCCCGGGGCCCTCCGCCGGACGCGGCGCCGGGCCCTCCGCCGAGGGCTTCACCGGGGACGGGTACGAGCCGTACGACGGCACCACGGCCTTTCCCGCCGAGCCGCACCCCGGCGGCGACCCCTCCGCGACCATGCCGCTCCTGCTGCGCGGCGTCGGCGACATACCCCCGCCGCCCGGCCACGGGCGGGGACGCGGGCGCCGGCGCGGCGCGCTGGTCGCGGCGGTGGCCGCCGTCGCCGTGGCGGGCACCGCGGCCCTGGCGGCCGCCGTCCTCGGCGGCGGGGAGGAGCCCGACGACCGGGCGGCCGTACCGGATGTGACCACGAGCGCGTCGCTGAACCTCGGCGTGTCGGAGGCGCCGTCCCCCTCCTCCTCGTCGCAGAGCCCGGAGCCGACGTCCTCGTCACCTGCTCCGCGCGAGACGTCCGCGTCGGCCTCGCCGTCCCCCACGTCGTCCTCGCCGACGCCCGCGACCGCGTCGCCGAGCGCCTCCGTGACCACGGGCGGCGCGGCGGCGCCCCCGTCGGCCTCCGCTTCCTCGGCGCCGGCCGTCGCGCCGACGGCGACTCCGCCGGCCACGACGGCGACGCCGGGCGAGTCGCCCGGCGGGGGCGAGGAGAGCCAGGAGGAGACCCTGAGCGTCGGCTCCAGCGGGCACGAGGTACGGGAGCTCCAGCGGCGCCTCACCTACGTCGGCGTCTACCACGGCCGCGTCAACGGCAGGTACGACGACGACGTGTGGGAGGCGGTGGCGGTCTACCAGTCGTACATGTACATCCAGGACGATCCCGAGGGCGTGTACGGGCCGAGCACCCGCGAGGTCCTGGAGCGGTACACGCCCCACATCTGACCCCCGCGAGTCCGCCCCGGGGCCGAACCGGGTCGGTCCCGGGTCCCGACACGCGGGCAGGCATGCGGACCGGCGTGTGGGCAGGCATGCGGACCGGCGCGCGGACAGACCCGCGGACCGGCGCACGGACAGGTCCGCGGACCGGCGCACGGACAGGTCCGCGGACCGGCCCGCGGACCGATATGCGGACCGGTTGGCCAAGACGCCCCCCGGTTTTGTATCGTAGGAAAACAAAGTGGCCCCGCCCGCATACCCTGACCGGTGGGCGGGACCGCTTCGTTCTCCGCACCACCCTCTCTGGAGACCTGATGCCTGCCACCACCCCGGCAACGCTCACCGCCCGCGCCCTCCTCCTCGACATGGACGGCACCCTCGTCAACTCGGACGCCGTCGTCGAGCGCTGCTGGCGACGCTGGGCGGAGCGGCAGGGCCTCGACGGGGACGCCGTGCTCAAGGTGGTCCACGGCCGCCAGGGGTACGCGACCATGGCCGTCCTCCTCCCGGACCGCCCGATGGACGAGAACCACGCCGACAACCGCGTGATGCTCGCCGAGGAGACCGCCGACCTCGACGGGGTCGTGCCCGTCCCCGGCGCCCCCGCCTTCATGGCCGCGCTCGCACAGCTGCCGCACGCCCTGGTGACCTCGGCGGACGAGGCCCTGGCACAGGCGCGGATGGGCGCCGCCGCGCTCCCCGTGCCGGAGACCCGGGTCACCGCCGAGCACGTCGGAGCCAGCAAGCCGGACCCCGAGGGCTTCCTGAAGGGCGCGGCCGAGCTGGGCTTCGAACCGGCGGACTGCATCGTCTTCGAGGACTCGGAGGCCGGTATCCAGGCCGGCCGCGCGGCCGGCATGCGGATCGTGGGCGTCGGCCCCCGCGCGGCGGCCTTCGCGCCGGACGTGCACGTCGCCGACCTCACCCGCCTGCGGGTCGAGCCCGCGGCCGACGGTTCGATCACGCTGACCGTACTTCCGTAGGACGTCGAGCGCTTCGGGCACCACACCCCGAGCACCCCGAGCACCCCGAGCACTCCGGCAACACGGACGGCAGCGGCAGCACCGGCCCCAACACCACCACCAGTATCAGCAGGACCTCCCCACTCGGGGATCCACCGCGGGACGAGACCCCGGGCCTCAAGGGCCCGGGGTCTCGTCGTATCCCCGCACGCGCGCGCCCTCTGACGGCCGCTCCCACCCCACCCCCGTGACGCCCGGCGGAACCTGGCGCTCCATCAGGACGTGTCACACCCCTTGATGTGACGTGTCCATGTCGCCACCCTGTTACCTGGCGCACCCCCCACCGAAACCTCGCGCCGCCACGATGACCGGGCCATCGCCCGGCACCCACGGGGACGGCACCCGCCAAGGTCCCCCCACATCAAGGGAGTTCCCATGCCCGTCGGCAACGTCTACGCGCGTCGACTCGCCGTGCTCGCCACCTCCGCCGCCCTCACCGTCACCGGCCTCCTCGCCACGGCCCCGGCCGCCCAGGCCGCGATGCCCACCCCGGTCAGCGCCGCCACCGCCCGCACCTACCTGGCCGCCCTCACCGTGAAGACGGAAGGTTCCTCCTCCGGCTACAGCCGGGATCTCTTCCCCCACTGGATCACCCAGTCCGGCGCCTGCAACACCCGCGAGACCGTCCTCAAGCGCGACGGCGTGAACGTCGTGACGGACTCCAGCTGTGCCGCGACCAGCGGCAGCTGGTACTCGCAGTACGACGGCGCCACCTGGACCGTCGCCTCCGACCTCGACATCGACCACATGGTCCCGCTCGCCGAGGCCTGGCGCTCGGGCGCCAACGCGTGGACGACCTCGCAGCGTCAGTCCTTCGCCAACGACCTGACCCGGCCGCAGCTGATAGCTGTGACGGACAACGTCAACCAGTCGAAGGGCGACCAGGACCCGGCGGAGTGGCTCCCCTCGCGGACCGCGTACCGCTGCACGTACGCCCGCGCGTGGGTGCACGTGAAGTACTACTGGAACCTCAGCGTCGACTCCGCCGAGAAGAGCGCCCTCCAGTCCGTCCTCAACGGCTGCTGAGAACCCCACCGCTGACCCTGCGTCAACAACGGCCACCGGGAAGTGAACCTCACCACACACTTCCCGGTGGCCTGATGTTGAACTTGCAAGTACTAGTGAGGGGTGCCTAACCTAACGGCCTCATCGGTTTCCGTCCCCACTCCCCGTCCACCCCACGGACGGGGCCAGGCCGAAGGAGTCCCCCCATGAACACCCCGAACACCCTGAACGACCCGAGCAACCCGAACACGCCGAGCAACCCGAACACGCCGAGCAACCCGAACCATCAGCAGAACGCGAAGAGCCCCGGCGGCGTGAGCAGCCTCGCGGGCCGCCTCGACCAGTCGCAGCCGTACGCGCTGGGCCTCTTCCGCATCGTCGTCGGCCTGCTCTTCGCCTGCCACGGTGCCGCCTCGCTCTTCGGCGTCCTCGGCGGTGCGATGGGCGGCGGAACGGTCCCGGCCGGCACCTGGCCGGGCTGGTACGCCGCCGTCATCCAGCTCGGCGCGGGCGGCCTGGTGCTGTTCGGCCTGGGCACCCGGACCGCCGCGTTCCTCGCCTCGGGCTCGATGGCGTACGCGTACTTCAAGGTCCACCAGCCGGAGTCCCTCTTCCCGCTGCAGAACGGCGGCGAGACCGCGGCCCTGTTCTGCTGGGCCTTCGTACTGCTCGTGTTCACCGGCCCGGGCGCGCTGGCCCTCGACGGCCTCTTCCGCGGCCGGGTCGGCGCGGGCGCCACGGCGGCGCGCAGGACGAGCGAGGAGCGCGAGGAGCAGGCCACCCCGGTCACGGCCTGAGCCCTGGCTCCCGCCACGACCCGAGCCATGGCTCCCGCCACGACCTGAACCGCGGCTCCCCCGTCACGACCTGAGCCGTGGCTCCCCGTCACGACCTGAGCCATGGGCCCCGGTCCATGACCTGAGCCATCACGCTGAAGGCGGCCTGAGCCATCACGCCGAAGGCGGACTGAGCCATGCCGCGGAGGGGCGGCCCGAGCCGTGACGTCGACGGCGAGCCCGAGCCACGGCGTCGACGCGGGTCTGGGCCACTTCGGCCCGGCAGGCCGAGTCGCATACAGGAAAGGGCCGGACCACGCAGCACGCGTTCCGGCCCTTTCCCCTGCCCCCGTCACCCGGAACCGGCCCCTCAGCCCAGGCACATTCCCGCAAAGTCGCACACGTTCGCGCGGGCCCGGCGGAGCCCGGCACCCACCCGGCGGGCGGCCCCCCGCCCCCGCGTAGGCTCTGCCCCTGTGAATCTGCTCGACAGCCTCGGATCGCTGCGGTCGCTCACCGCCGGTCCTTGGATCTACCCGGTGGTGGCGACGTCGATCCTGCTCGACGTCTTCCTGCCCGTGCTGCCGAGCGGCTTCCTGGTGATCACCGCCGCCACGGCGGCGGCGTCGGCCACCGCGACCACCCCCGACGTACCGTCCCTCCTCCCCCTGCTGCTCTGCGCGGCCACGGCCTCGGTGCTCGGCGACTTCCTCGCGTACCGGCTCGCGCTACGGGGCGGCGCCAGGCTCGACCGGACGATCGCCCGGTCCCGGCGTCTGTCCATGGCGCAGGAACGTCTCGGCACCGCCCTGGCCAGGGGCGGCGGACTGCTCGTCGTCCTCGCGCGTTTCGCACCGGCGGGCCGCTCGGTGGTCTCGCTGGGCGCGGGCGCGGCGAAGCGACGCGTGGAGGAGTTCCTGCCGTGGTCGGCCCTGGCGGGCGTGACCTGGGCCTCGTACAGCGTCGGGCTCGGCTGGCTGGGCGGGCAGTGGCTGGGCGCGACGTGGTTCAGCGCGGGAGTGTCGACCCTCGCGCTCTTCCTCGCGGGCGGGCTCGCCGCCTACCTCATACGGCGTCCGGCTGAGGCTCCCGCGCCTGCCGCCTGACGGCGGCGGGCTGCTCCGGGTGGGCGTGATGCGCGTGATGCGCACCGCGTACCTCCAGGCCGTCGAGGAGTCTCGCGGTCGCGTCGGCGATCTCGTCGACGGCCCGCTCGAAGACCTCGCGGTTGTGGGCGGCGGGGGCGCGGAACCCGGAGACCTTGCGGACGTACTGCAGGGCGGCGGCGCGGATGTCGTCCTCGGTCGCCTCCTCGGGCAGCGCGGGCGGTCGGAGCGTCTTGATGCTGCGGCACATGCCTCCAGTGTGGCGCGCCCCACTGACAACCGCCGAGAACGGCGGTCACCGGGCGCGGGAGAGCAGCCCACCACGCCCCGCAGCCGCCCCCGCCCTTCCGGCCCGCCACTCCGGCCGACCGCCACTCCGGCCGTCCGGCCGACCGCCACTCCACCCCTCCGGCCGACCGTCACTCCGGTCGTCCGGCCGCCCCTCCTACCGGCCGACCGGCCGACCGCCCTCAGGCGCGAGAGCGCTCGACAGCCTCAGGACAGCCCCCGCCGGCTACGCGCGTTGATCTCGGCGGCTCGGGCGCGCAGCTCACGCATCGGCGTGGCCGGCTGTACGTCGGAGGGCTCGGCCTCCCACTCGGCGCCGCCGTGGACGGGACGGATCAGACAGCGCCCGGGGAGAGTCCCGGAAATGCCCCCTAGGCCACCTCCCGGGACGCTCCCGGAGACACTCCCGGGGAGGCTCCCGGGGACGTTCCCGACGTAGAAGCCGACCCGCCCGGTGGCGGCGTCACGGACGAGGTCACCGACCTCGGGCAGTGGCTGCACGCATCCCCTCCGTCCCGATTCCTGAAGCCTGGGGAGAACCAGAGAAGCCCTCTACCCCCTCCCTGTCAACGTATCTCTAGAGATGTCCCCCGATGGACGGATCGACAGGGCGGGGCGGCGCACACGTGTGCACCCTGGCCTCGGGGTGCGCCGTAGGGTGTCCGCAGATGAAGGGAGTGGTCCACCCGTGACTGACCAGGACAGCGCTCGTCGGCCCAAGTACCAGCGCATCGCCGATGAGTTGAGAACCGCGATCCAGTCGGGCGCGTTCGCGCCGGGTGACCGGCTCCCCGGTGAGAACGACCTCATGACGACCTACGCCGTGGCCCGGATGACGGCCCGCCAGGCCCTCTCCGTGCTGCGCACCGAGGGGCTCGCCGAGGCCCGCAAGGGAGCCGGGGTCTTCGTCCGGGTCTTCCGTCCGCTGCGCCGCCGGGGCATCCCGCGACTGTCCGGCGAGCAGTGGGGCAACGGGCGTTCGGTCTGGTCGGCGGACGTGGAGGACCGGGACCTGGTCGTCGACCAGATCGAGGTGGGCGAGACGGAGGCGGGGGCGAGGGTCGCGGGGGCACTGAACCTGATGCCGGGCGCGCCCGTGTGTGTACGCAGCCGGCGTTTCGTCCTCGACGCCAAGCCGGTGCTGCTGTCGGTCTCGTACCTGTCGGCGGAGCTGGTGCGCGGGACGCCGATCGCCGAGCCGGACACGGGGCCGGGCGGGACCTACGCGCGGCTGACGGAGCTGGGCCACCGGCCGGTGCGGTTCCGCGAGGAGATCCGCTGCCGGATGCCGACGGAGGACGAGTCGGACCGGCTGGCCCTGGAGTGGGGGACGCCGGTGGTCCTCATCGGGCGTACGGCGTTCACGGGACCGGGGATGGCGGTGGAGCTCAACGAGATGACGCTGGACTCGTCGTCGTACGTCCTGGAGTACGACTTCGACGCGTGACGTCGAACCGGCGCCCGGGATCGGCGTGGGCGATGTCGCCCGCGTACGTCCCCGCGGCCAGCGCGACGGCTTCCCCGGGCGGCAGGCTCGATCCCACATGGGTCAGGACGAGCCGCCCGACACCCGCCTCGGCCGCGGTCAAGCCGGCCTGGGCCGCGGAGTGGTGCCCGGGTGCCTCCCCGTCCGCCTCGCACACCAACAGGTCGCAGTCCCGGGCGAGTTCGACGAGGGAGGGGCAGGGCTCGCAGTCCCCGGAGTAGACGAGCGAACGCCCGTCCTCGTCCTCCACGCGCAGCGCGAAGGCGGGAAGTCCGTGCTCGACGGCACGGGAGGTCAGGGTGAGGCCACCGACGCGGACGACGTGCGAGTCGTGCAACTCCTCGATCCTGAAGGCCTTTTCGACGGGGCTGCGCTCGGGACCGTTGGTGAGGAACCCGGCGAGCCGATCGGCGATCCCGGCGGGTCCGAGGAGGGGCACGGGCAGGGCCGCCCCGAGCCCCGCGTAGAGCAGGGCGTAATGGAAGGTGAGCAGGTCGGCGGAGTGATCGGCGTGCAGATGGGAGATCCACACCGCGTCGACGTCCCCGAGGGCCACGTGCCGCTGGAGCTCGGCGAGGGTGCCGCTGCCGGCGTCGACCCAGACGCGCGCGCCGCCGCCCTCGACGAGATAACCGGAGCAGGCGTTGCCGGGCCGGGCGAAGGGGGTGGCGGAGCCGAGCACGGTGATCCGCAGGGGCCTGTCGAACATGAGCCAAGATTAAATTACCCCCACGCCAACTCGCGCGAAGTTGTGCGGATGAGGTGAAGAGCGTGCGTATTCTGTGTGCTCGCCGGGTCCCATCGGCGGGCTCCCGGCAGAAACTGAGGGACATTCATGCTTCGCGCACGCACGTTCGCGGCCGTGACCGCGGCCGCGGCCTCCGGCATCCTGCTGCTGCCCACGCAGGCACAGGCCGCCGGATCGGTCCACCTGTACAAGATCCACTACGACAGCCCGGGCTCGGACCGCGGCGGCAACACGAGCCTCAACGGCGAGTGGGTGCAGATACGCAACACGACCGGCGCGTCGGTCAACCTGCGGGGCTGGACGCTGACGGACGCCGCGAACCACAAGTACACGTTCGGCAACGTCGTCATCGGCAAGGGCAAGATCGTGACGGTCCGCACGGGCCGCGGCACGAACACGTCCGCGAACGTCTACCAGAACCGCGGTTGGTACGTCTGGAACAACGACCGTGACACCGCGACGCTGAAGAAGTCGAACGGCACGCGGATCGACACGTGCGCGTACAACTCGACGCGGGTCGACTACAAGTGGTGCTGACCCACGGGGGTTGACCCACGGGGACTGCCCCACGGGGACTGCCCCACGGGGATGCCCCACGGGGGGGGGACCGACCGCTGCGGCGACGGCCCCGAAATCGGACGGCCCCGGGGTTAACGGGGCCGTCCACACCGCTACTTCTCCCCTGTTCCGGCCCCGGCCCCGGCCGCGGCCTCGGGCTCCCGGGCGGCCGGAATCCCGTGCTGCTGGACATCGGAATTGACCTGCCCGCCGAGGGTCATGACGTTCAGGGTCGCGGAGTTCTCGTTGGCGATGGCCTTCTCGACCCGGGCGACGAGCGTCGAGAACGCGTCCCGCTTCGGCAGGTTGTGGTACGGCCCGACCTTGGTCTCGAAGTAGACCCGTTCGTGCCCGAGGAGTTGCTCGGTCGACCGGTAGTTCTTCCACTGCTCGCGGTACCGGTAGACGCTCTCCAGCGACACGGCGGCGACGACCACGACGCTCAGCACGGTGGCGGTGACGCGGGCGAAGGCCAGATCCAGATTCACGAACACGGGCACGAGCGCGCCACCGACGACGGAGACGGTCCGCATCCGCAGATGCATCGCCTTCATCCGGGTCGCCTTGGCGTCGTACCAGCCCTGGTACTGCGAAAGCCTCGTCTCGATGTACCGCTGCGGCGTCATCTCACCGCTCTGCACCCCGGGTTCGGGCGCGTCCCCCACCTCAGCCATGCGGCGAGTACACCGGCCCTGCCAGGCCCCCGTCAACTCTTCACCCATTCCCCCACAGCCCCCCGCAAGGTAGTTTCAACCACCGTCGAGTGCCGTCGAGTGCCGTCGAGTGCCGTCGGCGAACGACCGACCCACCTTCACCCACGACAACTTCAGGGGGCCCCGTGAAGCCGCAGTCCCACCTCACCCGCCCGACGCCCGCCACCAAGGCGGCGATGGCCCTCGCCGCCCTCGCCGCCGCCGCGGTGGCCACCCTGGCGGCCCACACGACCACGGACACCACCACGGCCAGCAACCGCGAGACGGGCACGGTGAAGGTGGAGGCCAGCGCGGGCGACAAGAAGGTGGAAGTCATCAAGGCCTGACGACCGCCCCGGCCGCGAAGGGGCCGCAAAGGCAGCGGCCCCTCGCCATGCCCGGCGAGGGGCCTCCCCTTCGCCCCCGCCTCCTCAGGCGTCAGCGAACCAGGGACGCCCCTGAGCCCAGTGCGTCACCCAGCCCGCGAAGCCGGGGACGCCCGGCATGATGGCGTCGGGCGACTCGGGACCGAAGGGCATAGCGCCCTCCCCGGCGATCTGCCAGACGTGCCCACGCTGCGGGCCGGTGACGATCAAGTGCCAGTACATGCCGCAGCCGTCGGTGCCCAGCAGCAGCGAGCCATGGTCGAACACGGAGTCCGTCCGGGCCTCGAACTCCTCCACCGACAGCGCCCCCTCGTCGCCCTCGGCCTCCCACAGCCACGCCGCGGTGAGCGGAAAGGGCTCGGCGAGCAGGCGTTCGGGGCGGCCGGACCCCCAGTCCGGGGGCGTCTGCGCGAGCGGCAGCAGACCGTAGTAGGGCGGGCCGGCGCGCAGTCCGTCGCAGATCTCCGCCACGAACGTACGGTACGGCTCCGGGAGCACGATGCCGTGCTCCGCCTCGAAGGACCGCACGGCCTCCCAACCGGCCGGCGGCGCCGCCTCAGGACGGGTCACGAAGAGCTCGCGAAGGGCGACGAGCTCGGCCGGGTCGCAGGATTCCGTGTTCATCCCGCCATCATCCAAGACCGGAGTCGACACCTCTCACCCGGTCGGACTCAGGGACAAACATCACAAGGGGTTCGCGGCCGGGGCCGGGACCGGGCTCGGATCAGCCTCTCTCCCGGCTGAACTCGTGCGTACATCCCCCGGAGGTCACGTCCCGCGTGAAACAGGCGACGAAGGAACTCGGAGAGCCGTAGAAGACCAGTTGCATGTCCTCGCAGTCCACGCCGTCGAAAGTGACCTCGCCCTACGTCCCGAAGGGAGACCAGGTGCCGTGCTGCCGTTCGGCGAACCCGGTGCACCCCCAGCCGACGACGTCGTCCTTGTCCAAGCCCTTGGCGACGAAGGTGCCGTCATCCTCGAACTCGACGGTCACACCGCTCCAGTCCGACCACACACCCGTCAGCTGATCAGCACTGTCGACCTCGACCGGGTAGTAGCCGGAACACGAGGCTGACAGAAGCGTCACCGTACCCGCCAACACGGCACCCACGCACGCACGCCGGACCCGCCGATACCGGCCGACAGCCATACGCCCCCGCCTCTCGTACACACCCGGTCGCGACGACTCAAGCAAGCGACGAACATCATCTTGAACGTGTTCAAGTTCTCGTGTCAACGGGACGGATCGCGCGGTGCGCACGGACGGCACTGCCAGAAGTCAACGCTTCTCGCCGGCTTCCATGCGGCCCCGAAGGGGAGGTACTGCTCGTACAGATGACCTTCGGAGGGGAGGAGCAGGTGCCCCTCGAGGCCCCCTTCAATGCTTCCGGCCACTTTCACCTTGACGACGTGCCAGATCACGGGTTCGGTATCTGCTCGCCAGCCGCCCTGCGTGGCCGTGCAATGGCTTCTGCGGCACGCCTGTCAGCCGCATGCTTTCCCTCGATGGAAGCTCGCAGGTCCTCAGGGGTCGGCCATGGCGCCCGCCGGTGGATCATGCGGTGACAGTTGGCGCATACGAGGGCGAGGTCGCTGAGCTTGGTCCGCCCTTCGCCTGCTTCGTGCAACGGCACGACGTGATGGCACTCGATGTACCCAGCGCCGCGGTCGCCGTAGACCTCTTCGAAGTCGAACCCACACGCCTCACACGCCAGCTGACCACCGCGCTGAATCACAGAAGCGATCTTCTTCTTCCGAAGGCTCTTGTTCCGCTCGCGGGCCTGGTGCCTGCGCATGAGGAGCCGTCCCTCAGGAGCGCTGTAGTCGTCGAACTCCTCGTCCCCGGTCGGCGCAAGGCTCTGCAGCTCGCCGGCCGCGATGCCCTGCCGAATGAGCCGAGCGACCTCGGTCATCTCCTCGGGCCGGGCAAGGAACTCCATCAGCACCGCAACGTCGAGGGCTCCTCCATTGGTTGGCTTACCCCGATAATCCGGATGCCGCGTGGCGATGTCGAACGTCTTGCGCGCCACTCCGTTCGGGTTGCGAAACTTCTCGTTGCGCTCCATCTCGGTGTGGATGGGAAGCAGCTGGAGCAGGCCTGACAGCTCGACCACCCTGGCGTCCTGAGCATCCAGCCCCTTCAAGTCGTTCGCCATCACGAGCTGACAGGCAAGGATGATCTCGTCCCGGGCCCAATCAGGATTCTTGACGGCCTTGACCTGGAAGCCTGCCCTCTTCAGCCACGCCGCAGCGTGCTCCTTGCCTCCGCTGAACTCATCAGGCCTGAGGGCTCGCCCCTGGCCCCACTGGTGTGCCACACCGGCTATGGCTTTGGAGTCGTACTCCCGCCCGTCGTGCACCACGACGTACGAGCGTGCCTCGCCAAAGCCGTACTTCGTCAGAAATACAGCCTGTCCCAACTCGTCGTACTCCGCCATGGCCTTAAGGACAGATTGCCGTGTGATCGCTCCTCTGCGCATGGCGGCAGCGTACGGCCCCCGCTAACGGGCCCTGCCACCCGGCGCAGCCAACACTAGGCACCGTGCGCCTGGCCTGCGACAGCGGCTCCGCAAGGTTCGACCGTCCCCGTTGATGTCGGACATGGCTGCCGAAGGCCCTCGCTAGAATCGGCGAGGGACCTTGGTAGAGGTGGGTGCAGACAGTTCCGAACCGCCGGCATCTACGCTGTAAGCTCGTGCGAATCACGGTCGACTAGAGATCACCCAAGCTCGGACGTCACGAAAGGCCGTGCAGGACTGCTGTCGCCTCCGTAATTGATGTCAGATTTGAATGTCACCAGGGATAGCCCCTGCCGAGCATCACGTAGAAGGGGTACTCAGCGTCCCCGAATCCCAGGTTTCCAGGACGACGCCCACGTCGTCGCTGGCGAACCGATGCAGGTTGGACGAACAGTTCCAGTTCCTCCTAGGAGGAGGGCCCTGTCCACTCACCAGCGCCTGAGTCGCCACCTCAGCTCGGCGGGTTTACGGTCGACTGACACGCATCGGTCAGTTGAGTCCCCATAGAGTCCATTCGCGGCATTCAGCCGGTCGGCGAGGGCGTCCGTGCAGTAGCTGACGATGCCCTTATGCCCTAAAGCGTCGTCGACGATCCGATACGTGACCCAGATGGGAATCTCGTAGTCGATCTCGCACAGGGGGTGGGTACGACGACGTCTGCCGTCTCCGCAGGGCGCTCTTCAACGCTGTAGTAGGTCCGGTGCGCCGGATGTGCGTGACGAGGGCGGCCTTCTGAATCCCAAGGAGCAAAGCCTCCTCAGTGGTCGCCTGCCGCGGCTCCAGCCTGCTCGATTGGGTGGCGGGCCCCGAGGGTGGGCCTGGCGCAGGGGCATGCTTCGTGAACCGGATGCCCCCGATTGGCGTCGAAGGTGTTCCCGTTGGATACCGGTGTGCAGGACGAAGAGGATCCCACACAGCACCTCTTCCTGGCCTGACCGGTTTACAGCCCGGGTACCTGAACCGTCGCTCCTTCTTCGGCAGCAACAGCTCGATCCGCGCCCACAAGTCATCCGACATGCCCGGCATGGATGCGCGACGCTCCTGTTCGCTGCAGGTGTGCCGGCTCGGGTCGTGATGGAGATCCTGGGGCACTCGCAGATCGCCGTCACCATGAACATCTACACTCACGTCTCCGACGAGCATCGGAGGGAGGCAATGGGCCACATGGACCGCCTCCTGAGGCGCACGAAGTGAGAGCAGCGGAGTCGCCGACCTTCCGAGGAGGGAACGGCGGCTCCCCTCTACAGTCACTCAACTGCGGGCCAGTTCGTGGAGGTCGGGCATCACCGAGCATGGCCTGGTGAACACCATTGCCCTCCTGCCGGGACGGGGGCACAGGTGATCGGGGATGCGATTAGCGGCGTTTCGAGACCTCGAACAATGGCTCTACCTGCCGCAGCGTCAAATTGATGCGCAGAACGTCGCTACCAGCAACGCTCGGCCCTCCAGGGGCTACGTGATGACCTCTAGGTAATCCAGGTCCTCTTCATCCTCATCCGGAACCAGTTCACCAAATGCTCGCAGTAGTGGATAACCCACTTCTGGCTCGACTGCAGCGATATAGCACGCCCAACCCAACAAACGACGACGAGTCATCCCCTCGTTCGAGCCGCCAAACTCCTCCATATAGGCGTCGTAACCGAATTTCGATATCACATGCAAGATCCGCCGCATCTTCCGCTTCACCTTGCGCGGAATTCGCGGCCCGCCTGAGTCTCCGACGTACAGACCAGTGACATACTGCGGGCGACCGCGACGCATGAAAGCGGTCTTGCGCGTGTTCACCGACCAACCAGCATTATCGAGAATGCGAGCGATTTCCACCGAGTGTCGGTCGGTGACGTCGCCAGAGAACGCGAGATCGTCCACATAGCGGGTAAACGATAGACCCTCCGACTGCGCATATTCAGCAAGCGAGTGGTCCGTGCTCAGAAAGGCCAGGTTAGACAAGAACGGCGATGTACTAAGCCCAATTGGCAACTTGCCGCCGATAGTGACGAGATTGACAGCGGTGTCCACAGCCTTCTCTTCGTAACCCTGCTCCATCAATGCAGCCTTTACGACTTCGGCTCTAATTGACGGGAAAAATCCTCAAGGTCCATACGCAACACGCACGCTTTTGCCAGGTGTTGTCTAGCATTGCTTACCGTTGAACGTCCGCGAACGAATCCATGAACATGATCAGGGGCTTGGTACGAGAGCAGCCCTACAAAGCTCCGATGCAAGTTTTTATTAACGAATTGGAAAGCCATCTTCGGCGTAACCACTTCTCGAATTCCGCCATGCTTCTTGCGGTGTGCCCGCTGAGCATAGAGGTGCCCTGCACCCGCAGGTACACTCGAAGATAGATATTCCAGAATTTCGACCGATACGCCAGCCTGCTCCGCCAGATCATCAACCGAGTACGGCATTATTCCCCTTACGATGGGGCGCCAAGAGGTAGGGTCGCACTCCCGTGCAAGGGCTATCATGCAACGCACGCGAACTCGCGCACAAAGTTGACCGCGACCCTACCTCGTGCGCGATTGTACCACACTTCAATGAAGGGGGTCCTTTCGACTAGAGATTCGACCTCGCTCAAGCGAATAGAGCATCGAAATGGACGCCTCGATCTCGCGAAAGGCCCTATAGGCATAGTCTTTCGGGCTCGTGGTACAGCCCGCTTGGAGCCACCTACTCACGGCCGCCATGACATAGTCGATTACAGCCGTAGACATGTAATCCTGCTTAGCTACCATCTCGATTTTCAGGTCCGGCAGCGAAGTCGCTTTCCCGACCGTTCTGCAGGACTGCTTGAACACGCTAGCGGGAAGTCGACGAATAATCGACTGCATACCCTCACTCTGCTCTACATAGCAAAGCAATTCGGATTCATGGCGATGCTTGATCGATAGGTCACTCAACAATTTTACATACATGAGCTCAATTAGTTCGGATTCCGCGCGGCCAGCAAAGCTCGTGCGATTGGTTGTAACCATATACGACCGAAAAAGGATACTCCCCATCAACTCTAGAAAACGGTCGACCACCTCTCTCGGGTTGGTCGAGGCGTGAAAACCATTCTTGCGAAATTCTTCGAAGCTAGCAAGCCCGAACAAACTGCTCCTCGCAGACAGGCTTCTATGCAAGCCCCGAATCTTTTTCTCTACATCATCCGCGTCATCGCCCAGTTCAACCGCACCGACGATCAGCGGCTGAGAAGCGTTTCCGTTCCCCGACTCGTCCATGAATAGCTTCATCACAAATAGTCTTTCGTGAGGCATGCCGCAACGCCGTAGATCCGCCAGTGTCGTCGCTTGAGGTATGTTGGCCCTACGAAGACACTTCGCGCCGTCACGCTACCCCCGCGCGCCTGGCCAAGGCGGTCCGTTGAAGAGATCCGGTGCCGGCCTGCTCACGCCTCGAACGTGGCACTGCCGTCAGCCGCAACCGTCAAAGGCCCCCGCAGCGATGAGCTGCGGGGGCCTTTGTGCTGGTGGGCGCGGACGGTTTCGAACCGCCGACATCTGCTTTGTAAGAGCAGCGCTCTACCCCTGAGCTACGCACCCGTGGAAGAGGCAACAGCCTACATGGCGCATGGGTGGGTGCCGCAAACCGATACCCCGGGGCGGGGGGGTAGCCCCACCCCGGGGACGGTGGGTCGCCGGATCGTGACGGCGGGTGGTGGGGTCGTACGGTCGGGGGACTGTCCGCGTTTCTGGGTTTCTTGTGGGGGTCTCGGCGTCATGGTTGCTGTACGTCGTCCGTTCCGGGTCTTGCTCGCCTCCGGTGGAATGCTGGTCGCCTCTCTCGCGCTCGCCGGGTGCGGCTCGACCGATGTCGAGGGGGCGCCCGTCGAGCGGAGGACGTTCGCCTTCGGCGGCGACGCGCTCACCGTCGACTCCGACGACTCCGAGCTCGTGATCACTCCCGCCGACATCGACGACGTGCGCGTCGAGCGGCAGGTCGACGGGTGGGTGTTCATGGGGTCGGGCCCCGAGCCCGAGTGGAAGCTCGTCGACGGGAAGCTGACCCTGCGGGTCAACTGCGACGGTGTCTCCTCCAACTGCGACGCCGTCCACCGGATCCAGGTCCCCCGCGACGTCGCCGTCACCGTCGAGAACGACAACGGGCGCGTCACCGCCGAGGGCTTCGCCACCCCGATGAAGGTGCGCTCCGACAACGGGGACGTACGCGTGCGCAAGGCCGGCGGCGCGCTGGACCTCGGCACCGAGAACGGTGACGTCGCCGTCGAACCCGGGGCCACCGCCCCCGAGGTCGTCGCCCGCTCCGACAACGGCGACGTCCGCATCACCCTCGGCTCCGTCCCCCGCCGCGTCGACGTCGTCACCGACAACGGCGACGTCCACGTCTCCGTCCCCACCGCCGAGTACGAGGTGACCGGCGCCAGCGACAACGGCGACGTCCGCATCGACGTCCCCCGCCGCGACAAGAGCGGGCACTCCGTGAGCGTCCGCAGCGACAACGGCGACGTCTCCGTCCTCACGGCGAACTGACCGGCCCGTGTGTTCGTCCTTACCGGGTGGGAGAATGAACCGGACCGGGCACGGCGGACACAGCACGGGAGAGGTACGTGGCGGCGAGCGACGCGAGGGGGGCGAGCGACGTCCGGCGTCGTGACGCGCCAAGCCGGGGGCAGACCCGATCCGACGGCGGCGCGAGGCCAGGGATGTCCGGGCTCCGGCTCGCCCTCGCCCTCCCCCTTCTCGTGGGCGCGATGCTGCCGCACGCCTTCGCCGGCGGCGGCACCCGCCGCTGGTTCGGCGGACGCGGGGAGAGCCAGCGCGCCGAGGCCCAGGCGGCCAAGGACGCCGCCGCCTCCGCCTTCTACGAGCTCGACACAGCCCAGCGCGGGCTCCGCATCTCCATCGAGACCATCACCGCCGTCGACAGTTCCCCCGAGACGCGCCGCGCCGTCGAGGGCTTCGAGGCCCTCGGGCGCCGTATCGACGAGGTCAGCCACACCTACATCAGCGCCGTCGACGCCCACGACCTCGACCGGGACGAGCTCGACGCCGCGACCGCCGGCCGGGCCCGCGCCGAACTGACCCGCGCCAAGGACGAGCTGGACCGCGTCAAGGGCGAGCTCGACCGGTTCGAGGAGGGCCTCGCCCCGCTGCTCGGACGGGCCGAGACCCAGCTCGCCCGCCTCGCCCCCGCCGTCGAGCGTGCCCGGCAGGCCCTGCGCGGCGCGAGCGGCGCCCTCGACGCCGTACGGGAGAGCGGGCTGCGCGCCGACGACCTCGCCGCCCGGCTCGCCGCCCTCGGGCCCGAGCTCACCCGGCTCAACGAGGGTGCCGGTCGGCACGGCGTCCCCGAGACCCTCCAGCGGGCCGACAAGGTGCTGCGCGACGCCGAAGCCGTGCGGGCCGAGGCCGAGCGGCTCCCCGAGCGCGCCGCCGAGATCGACCGGCGCCTCGTCTCCCTCCGTACCCGCACCGAGGCCCTCACCACGCGCACCGGCGGTGTCGAACCGATCCTCTCCGAGCTGCGGCGGCGCTTCACCGCACCCTGCTGGCAGGACCTCCAGCACGTGCCCGAGCAGGCCGCCACCACGCTCCGGCAGGCCGAGGAGCGGCTCGCAGAGGCCGGAAAGGCGCGCGCCGAGCAGCGCTGGCCGGACGCGACCTCGCTGCTCTCCACCGTCCGTGCGCTGCTCGACTCCACCGACGAGGCCGTCTCCGCCGCAGGCGACCGGCTGCGCCGCCTCGACGCCGTCGCGAAGGACCCCAAGGCGGAGATCGACCGCGCCCGGTTCGCGGTACGGGACGCCCAGCGCCTCGCGATGGCCGGGCGCAGCACCCCCGACCCGCGCCACGCCCGCCCCCTCGACGAGGCCGTCGCCCGGATCGACCGCGCGGTCGACACCCTGGAGGGCCGCCACCCGGACTACTGGCACTTCCTGACCGAACTGGAGGCCGTACGGGCCACGGCCGCGCACGTCGTCGGCCAGATCCGGGAGGAACGGGGCGGCGGCGCCGGGCATTGAGCCGCTGGGCATCGAGCCGTCGGCCATCGAGCCGGGGGCGCCTGCCCGGGCGCCCTCGGACCAGGGCCTGGCATCGGGCCAGGGCCTGATGCCCGGCCTGATGCCGGGCCCTGAGACCTGCGTGAGATACGGCGTGACGGTCGGGTCCCCTGCCCCTGTCCGCCCGCAGGCTCTAGCCTGTGCCCATGCCTCGTTACGAATTCCGCTGCCGGACCTGCGGCGACACCTTTGAGCTCAGCCGGCCCATGGCCGAGTCCTCCGACCCGGCCTCCTGCCCCGCCGGGCACGACGACACCGTGAAGCTGCTCTCGGCCGTGGCCGTCGGCGGCTCCGCCTCCGCCGCCCCCGCGCCGAGCGGTGGCGGGGGTGGCGGAGGCTGCTGCGGTGGCGGTTGCTGCAGCTGATCCCGGATCGTTGGTCGTGGTCGTGATCGTGGTCGGTCGATCCCGGTCCGTTGATCGTGGTCGGTCGATCCCCGTCCGTTGGTCCCGTCCGTTGATCCCCGTCCGTTGGTCCCGTCCGTTGATCCCCGTCCGCTAGACGGCCGCCGCCGCCCTGAAGCGGCGCAGGATCTCCTCCCCCGCCGCGACCCCGCGTTCCGCGAGGACGTCGAGGTGGGGGGCCGTCCAGTCGCTGTCGGCCAGTTCGCCGTGGCCCGGGCGCCACGCCCGGTCCGCGGCGAGCAGCAGGTCCGCGTCGAGAAGCGAGTCGCCGGCCGCCAGGGTGAGCGAGGCGCCGGTGCGGCGGGCGACCTCGCGGACGGCCGCGCTCTTGGTGAGCGGCTTCGGCACGGCGTACACCTTGCGGCCCTGGAGCGAGACCGTCCAGCCGCGCTCCCCCGCCCAGGCGCCGAAGCGCTCCAGCCAGTCCTCGGGCAGCCGTTCCCGCTCGACGACGAGGTAGGCGAACAGGTCCTCGGCGACGCGGTGCTTGCGTACCCAGGACAGGTCCGTGGTCGCGGTGAGGTAGGCGCGTACCTCGGAGAGCGGCGCGCACTCATCGGCGAGCCTGCGGATCACCGAGGCGTGCCAGTCGGCGTCGGTGACGCCGTCGACGAGGATGTGTCCGCCGTTGGCGCAGATGGCGTACTTCGGCGTGCTGCCGGGGAGTTGGATGCGCTGGTACTGCTTGCGCGTCCGGGTGGTGGTGGGGACGAAGACGGTTTCCCCGGTCAGTCGCTCCAGGAGCTCCGCCGCGTGCTCGGTCATGTACGAGAGCGGCTTGGACTCGTGGACCTCGACGCAGAGCAGCCGGGGCGCCTGCGCGTCGGGCATGCCGAGGGCGAGGGCCGCGGACGAGTAGATGAGGGTGCGGTCGAGGTCGCTCGCGACCAGGACGGGGGCGGAGGCGGGGGCGGATGCGGAGGCCGGGGCCGGGGCGGAGGCCGCGGTCGGGTCCGTCACCGAGTTCGGGGCCTGGGCCGGAATCGGAGCCTTCGTCGTCGTAGTCGTAGTCGTCACGCTCGTGGTCGTACCCGTCGTCTCGGTCGTACTACCGGTCGCGCTCGCCGCGCTCGCCTTGCTCGTCGCGCTCGCCTTACTCGCCTTACTCGCCGGACGCGTCCCGCTCGTACCGCTCACCGTACTCACTGGGACACCACCGCCTTGCCGTCGGCGCCTGTCGCGCCCCTCGTGTACTGAGGGTGGATCAGACCGACGCAGCTGTAAGGGAGTTCGTCGACCTCCTCGACGGGTACGCCGCGCTGCTCGGCGAGCAGCCGGACGTGCGCGAGGTCGGCTTCGGCGCCCCGCTTGGCGAGGATCTTCCAGGGGACGCGGCGGAGCAGGACACGGGTGGTCTCGCCGACGCCCGGCTTGACCAGGTTGACGTCGTGGATGCCGTACTCCTCGCTGATCCGCTCCACGGCGGCCCAGCCCTCCCAGGTCGGAGTGCGGTCCGCGGCCAGCAGTTCCTTCACGTCGGCGTCGACGGCCGCGCCGACCTCGTCGAAGCGGGCGGCGACGGCGTCGAGGAAGGCGTTGGAGACGTCCGCGCCGGCCAGCTCGCGGTAGAACTTTCCGCCGTGGAAGTCGTTCGGTCCGACCAGGTCGGCGCGGAGCACCGTACGGGAGATCAGGCCGGAGACCGTGGAGTTGAGGCAGGCGGAGGGTATGAGGAAGTCCTCGCGCGTGCCGTACGTACGGACGCAGGAGCCGGGGTCGGCGAGCACCGCGATCTCCGGGTCGAAGCCGGTGACGCCTTCGGCGGCCTCGAACTCCTTGATCGCGTCGGCGAGTTCACGGGTGATGGCACCCTTGCCGGTCCAGCCGTCGACGAACACGACGTCGGCCGGGTCGTGGTGGGCGGCGAGCCAGCGCAGCGCGTTGGCGTCGATGCCGCGGCCGCGCACGATGGAGACGGCGTAGTGGGGCAGGTCCAGGCCGTGGCGGGCCTGCGCCCAGCGGCGCATGAGGACGCCGACGGGGGTGCCGGCGCGGGCGAGCGAGACGAGGACGGGGCGGTGGCCGGGCCGCTCGCGCTCCGCGAGGACGGTCTCGGTGACGGTGCCGACGGCGCGGGCGATGCGGGCCGCCGAGGTCTCCAGGGCTGCGTGGAACAGCTCCTGGTAGCGGTCGCTCGGCTGGTACTCGACGGGGAGCGACTCGGCATAGTGCGCGCCGCCGCTCTGGATGGCTTCCTCGCGTTCCTCGGTGGGCGCCTCGAGCTCGACGTCCGAGAGGTCCTGGAGCAGCCAGCCGACCTCCTCGGGTGCGTACGAGGAGAAGGCGGGGCCGCGGAGGGGCTCGGGCAGCATGGAGCTCCTTTCGGGAGCTTCGGTGACTTCGGTGGCTTCGGTGGCTTCGGCGACCTCGGTGACCTCGGGCGTGGCGTCGTACGGAACGTACGGCGAGGCCGCGGGCGTGTACGAGGGGACGACGGCGAGCACGACGCGCGGGATGTGCGCGGCGAGCTGGGCGAGCAGGCCGTCCGGGGCGTGCAGGGCCGGGGTGTCGGCGGTGGAGTCGACGACGAGGACGACCGCGTCGAAGCCCGCGCCGGCCACGTTGTAGGCGTAACGCTCGCCGGGGCCGTCGGCGGGGTCGTCGTGGGCGGGGAAGACGAGCCGGGTGCGGATCGCGTAGCCGGGGTCGTCGACGGCGAGGACGGGCGAGCGGGTGGTGGTGGAGTACCGGACGTCGTGCCCGGCGTCCTCAAGCGCGGTGCCGAGGCGCAGGGGCGCGTACATCAGCTCCTCGAACCCGAGGACGAGGACACGGGGCCCTGCGGGCGGCGGCGTGGGGGCTTCGGACCGCCCCTCGGCAGCCGAGCCGGACCGCCCTTCGGCAGCCGAGCCGGGCCGCCCGTCGGCAGCCGAGCCGGGCTGCGCCTCCGCGGACAGGTCGCGCCCGCCCTCGGCCGACAGACCGGGCCGCGCCTCCGCCGACAGGCCACGCCCGCCCTCAGCTGCCAGGCCGGACCGCCCCTCCGCCGACAGGACACGCCCGCCCTCGGCTGCCAGGCCTTGTCCGTTCTCAGCCGCCGGGCCGGGCCGGGCGGGGGCGGCTGGGACCCGGGGGGTCTCGGCTGCCGGGACCCCGAGCGCCTTCGTGATCCTGCCCGCCATCGCGGGCAGCGCCGTCTCCAGGCGGTGGCGCTGGTCGGGTGTGAAGCCGTGCCGGCCGCCGTCGGGCAGCCCCTCCGGCCAGTCCAGCGCCACCCGCACCACGCTCGGGGCCGAGAGCGAGGCGGGTGCGGAACCCGCTCCCGGCTCGTACGCCCGTTCGTGTTCCGCCACCAGCGCCTGGCCCTTCTCCAGGACCCCGTCCGGGAGGCGTACGGTGCCGGCGGCGCCGGATATCAGGTCGACGCGGGCGCCTATCTCCGCCGCGAAGGCGTCCAGGCGGCCGAGGTCGGCGGCCGAGCGCATGTCGACGAGGGCGACGACGACGTACCGGTCGCGGGGGTAGCGCTCGTGCAGGTTGCGGACGGTGTTGAGGACCGTGTTGCCGGTGGAGAACTCGTCGTCGACGAGGACCAGCGGGCCGTCGCCGGCGAGCAGCTTGGGGTCCTCGGGCAGCAGCAGGTGCGAGGTGGCGTGCGAGTGGGACTCCTCGAAGCCGCCCGCGCGGGCGACTCCGGCCACCGGACGCCGGGTGGAGTGGAGGTACGGGGCGAGGCCGAGGCCGTCGGCGACGGCGTGGCCCAGGGCGGTGGCCGTCTCGGCGTACCCGAGGACGACCGCGCGCGCGGCCTCGTCGTCACCGAGGAGCGCGCGGACGCGCCGGCCGAGGTCGAGGCCGGAGCCGTAGACCACGGACGGTCGCTGCGGCACGTGCTTGCCGAGCACGCTGGAGACCAGCAGATGCGCCCGCTTGGGGTTGCGGCGCAGTGCGAGGCCCAACAGGGCCGGTAGCGCCTCGTCGCCGATCAGTTCGACGCCCAGTCGCTCCGCGACCCACGTTCCGGTCCACACCACGTCGTCGACGTCCCTTCGTCAGCCGGCAAGTCCGGCGGTGAGCAGATCCACGAAGCCGACGTCCTCCTTGGCGACGCCGAAGAGCTCGGCGCGCAGGAGGATGCGTTCGGCCCACGCGCGATGCGGCTTCACTTCGTTCATCTTGTTCGTGTAGGCGGAGCGGAGGACTCCGCCGCCGCCCTGTTCGGGCCGCAGGATGTCCTGGGCGTCGCTCCACTCCTCGTGGCTGACCACGGAGAGCGCGTGCACCGGCACCACATGGGTGGGGTGGATGCAGGTCTTGCCGAGCAGGCCGTTGGCGCGGTCGAGTTCGATCTCGCGCAGCAGGCCGTCGAGGTCGTGCTCGATGAGGGCCGTGCGCAGGTCCTCGGCGCGGCCTTCGAGGAAGGGGCTGCGGCGCAGCTGGGGCTTGAACATGCGCTCGCCGGGCCGGAAGTACTCCCAGACGGGTCCGGTGACGGTGAAGCCGGTGCCGTCGGAGCGGCCGAGGACGTTGACGACGTCGGCGATGACGTTCGCGACGATCTTGACGTCGTACGCGGTCATGTCGGGCGAGCGGCGGAGCCCGTAGGCGGAGCAGAAGTCGGTGACGCCGAGGCGGAGGGCGAGGACCCGGTCGCGGTACTTGTCGGTGATCGAGGCGATGCCGGCCAGGGTCTCGGCCCGGGTCTCCAGGTGGAGGAGCTCGGGGGACTCCAGGACGGGCATGGCGAAAAGACGCCGTCCGCTCGTCCGCTCGGCCAGGGTGAGGGCTTCGAGGAAGGCCTGTCCGCGTGCCTCGGTGAACTTGGGCAGTACGAATCCGGACAGCAGGCGGACCGTTTCTCCAAGCCGGGCGACGAGGTCGGTGATCTGGCGCGGATCGCGGACGCGGATGAAGAGCAGGGGCAGATCCTCGGCGGGGTCCGTGGCGGTGTCGGCGTCCGTCACGGTTCCGGCGGCGTGATCGGCGAGGTCGGCGAACTGGCGTACGAGGTTGTCCTCGCCCGCCTCGACATCGGCGTCGCTGATGGAGTCCTCCAGGCAGAGCACCATGGAGACCACTCCACGGGCCGCCTGCTTGCGCACGTCGTCGGCGAGCCGGGGCCGGGTGGCCGGGCTGTAGAGGGTGGCTCCGAGAGCCACGGCGAGCGTGCGCGCGGGCGAATCTGCCGTGAACTCGACCGGTTCCCGAAGGAAGAGACCAGCCCGCGTCGCGGACGGAATGTGCCCGAAATGACGCATATAAGTCCCCCGTCTACCTCTCTGGAACCTGACGACATGTGGCCGGTAATAGTACGTAGGTGCGGGTGTCCACAGTTCCCTCCGAGCATGAAATCCAGGTAACTCGTCAGCGTCCGTCACGCCGTCCCGCGACAGGTGACGCCCCCGCGTTGTCCGCGGGTCCGCCGGGAGGGCAGGATGACGGTCATGACGCACGCGATGCTGAAGGGCTCCAACGTCCCTCTCGACACCGCGGCCGTACGGGCCGTGCTCCGCTGGACCCCGGGCTCCGGGGTCCCCGACGTGGATGCCTCGGCCCTGCTCCTGGGGCCCTCCGGCCGGGTGCGGTCCGACGAGGACTTCGTCTTCTACAACCAGCCGCGCCACCCTTCGGGCCTGGTGCGACGGCTGCCGAAGAAGCGTGACTCCAAGGGTCTCACGGACACCGTGGAAGCCGACCTCGGAAGCCTCGAGCCCTCCGTCGACCGGGTGGTGATCGCGGCCTCCTCCGACGGCGGCACCTTCCGCTCCGTCTCCGACCTGCGGATCCTGCTGTACGACGCGACGGCGGGTCCCGACGCCGAGGCGCTGGCCCTGTTCTCCGTGACGGCGGAGACGGGCGAGGAGACGGCCGTCATCTGCGGCGAGCTGTACCGCCGCGGGGACGGCTGGAAGTTCCGAGCCGTGGGTCAGGGCTATCCGACGGGCCTGGTCGGCCTCGCCACCGATTTCGGCATCTCGGTCGACGAGGACGCGCAGGACGCCCAGGACGCGGCGCAGGCGGCCGCCGCCCAGGCGGCGGCCCAGAGCGCCCAGGACGGCTCTCAGGGGGCCCAGGGCGGCTTCCGCGAGGTCCCGGGCGGCCACGGCTCCCCCGGCGAGGCCCAGGAGGCCACGGCGGCCACCGTCGCGTCTCCCGCCGGCGACCCGGATCTCGACCTGACCGTCGCCCACCCGCCCGTACCCGTGCCTCCGCAGCCGACCATGCCGCCGCCCATGCCCGACCGTGCGCCGGCCTACGGCTACCCCCAGCAGCCCGCGAACGCCGCACCCGCCACCGCCCCCGCGTACGGCTATCCCCAGCCGGTGACCGCCCCCGAGCAGAACCCGGCACCGGAGTTCCGGATGCCGCCGATGGGCCCCCAGTTCGTCCGGTCCTGAGGGCGGTCCCGAGGCCGGTCCCAAGGCTGGTTCTGAGGGCGGTCCCGAGAGCCGCCCCGAAGGCCGTCCTGAGGCCGGTCCCCAGGCCCGTCCTGAGGCCGGTCCCCAGGCCGGTCCCAAGGTGCGCCCCCGAGGCGGACCCGCGGACGCGGGCAACGGCTACGCCTTGGTCTTGTAGCCGCGCCCCCACTGGAGACCCCAGCCGTACAGCCGGTCCAGTTCGGCCTGGAAGCCGTACACGAAGCGCACCTCGCGGCGGACCGTCAGCTCGCCCTTGGCGTTCTCCACGGAGAAGACCGCGCAGGAGCGGGCCTGCGGGGCGCGCTCGTCGAGCTCGATCTCGATCCGGGGACCGTTGCTCGGATAGAGCGTGATCTTGGCGTGCGTACGGTCGAAGGCAGGCGTCTGGTCGTAGATGTACACGAAGAACAGCAGGCGCTTGATCTCGTCCTTGTGGTCCAGATTGACGAAGATCGTCTCCCCGGAGGAGCCGCCGAAGCGGTCGTCGCCGCTGAGTTTCACGTAGGGCGCGCCGTTCAGGTCGCCGAAGAAGCCGCCGAGCGGCTGCACCACGCCCTTGCTGCCGTCGGCGAGCTCGTAGAGACAGCCCAGGTCCAGGTCGACGTTGACCATGCCCTGGGTGTGCGCCTGCACGACCTCGGGCTTGAAGAGCTGGGACGGGTTGCGGAGCAGCCGGCCGCTCTGCCGGGAGCGTCCCTCGAGGTCGGAGGTCCGCATCCGCCAGGAGAGGTTCACCCGGAGGTTGCCGGTGGCGGCGCCCTGTTTGGTGAGCGAGACGGACGGGCGCCGTTTCGTCAGATCGATCGTGTTCGACGCGGCGCTGCCCGAGTCGAACTGCGACGCCGCCCTCCCCGGAAAAAGGTTGTCCCAGAAGGCCATGCCGCCTTCACCCCCCACTGGTCGCCGACCCCACTGTTCGCCGGCACCGCTGATCATCCGACACCGCACATGATCACCGACACCGCACATGCCTGCGGGGCGGCCGGGTGCACCGACCGCCCCGCAGTGAAGCGTTCCTCATTGCCGGGGGTGTCACACCCCGGACGACACCTCGGTCTTGTCCCCCGAGGGACCCGACCCGCCCCCGGCCGCCGCGAGCGCCTTGTTGCGCCGTACGGAGGACCAGAAGGACCAGGCGATGAGGGCGACACCGATGAGACCGGTGACCACCTCGGGGATCTGGTAGCGGATGGAGACCATGAGGATCAGGGCCAGCGCGCCGATCGCGTAGTGCGCGCCGTGCTCCAGGTAGACGTAGTCGTCGAGGGTGCCCTGGCGGACCAGGTAGACCGTCAGCGAACGGACGTACATGGCGCCGACGCCGAGGCCGAGCGCCATCAGGACGATGTCGTTGGTGATGGCGAAGGCGCCGATGACACCGTCGAACGAGAAGGAGGCGTCGAGGACCTCCAGGTAGAGGAACATGAAGAAGGCGGCCTTGCCGGCCAGCTGGACGACGCCGACCTGCTTGCCGCTGCGCTTGGCCTCTTCCTCGGCCTCGTGCTCGCGCTCCTCCTCCTCCTCGAGCTTGTTCTCGAAGTAGCCGGAGAGACCGCCGACGACGAGGTACGTGATGAGGCCGAAGACGCCGGAGAGCAGGACCGTCGACGCCGCGTCGATGTGCGTGCCGCCGTGCTGGTGGGCCTGGGTCGCGAAGGTCATGGCGCTGACGGCGAGGACGATCAGGGCGATGCAGACCGACAGCATGTCGACCTTGCCGAGCTTGGCCAGCGGGCGCTCGAGCCAGCCGAGCCACTTGATGTCGCGGTCCTCGAAGATGAAGTCGAGGAAGATCATCAGCAGGAACATTCCGCCGAAGGCCGCGATCGACGGGTGGGCGTCGGTGACGAGCTGTTCGTAGCGCTCGGCGTCGTTGAGTGCGAGATCGACGGCCTCGATGGGGCCGATCTTGGCACTGATCGCCACGATCACGACGGGGAAGACGAGCCTCATGCCGAATACGGCGATGAGCACACCGATGGTGAGGAAGATCTTCTGCCAGAAGGCATTCATCTTCTTCAGGATTCCGGCGTTGACCACTGCATTGTCGAAGGACAGCGAGATCTCGAGGACACACAGGATCGCGACGATCCCGAACGCCTCCCACCCCCCGTAGAGCACCGCTGCGACCAGGCCGAGCGCCGTGATGGCGAACGACCAGCCGAAGGTTTTCAGAACCACTGTTTGCCCCATCGTGAATTACACGGCTTTACGAAACGTTGACCCCGAAGTCTAGAGCGATGCCCCTCAGCCCCGACGCGTACCCCTGACCGACGGCGCGGAACTTCCATTCGCCGTTGTAGCGGTAGAGCTCGCCGAAGATCATCGCGGTCTCGGTGGAGGCGTCCTCGGAGAGGTCGTACCGGGCGAGTTCCTGGCCGTCCATCTGGTTCACGACGCGGATGAACGCGTTGTTGACCTGACCGAAGCTCTGGCCTCGGTTGTCGGCGTCATGGATCGACACCGGGAAGACGATCTTGTCGCAGTGGGCCGGCACCTTGGAGAGGTCCACGATCAGGGACTCGTCGTCCCCGTCGCCCTCTCCGGTGAGGTTGTCGCCGGTGTGCTCGACCGAGCCCTCGGGGCTGCGCAGCTGGTTGTAGAACACGAAGTACTCGTCCCCGAGCACCCGTCCGGCCTGGCACAGCAGCGCGCTGGCGTCGAGGTCGAAGGGGGCTCCGGTGGTGGAGCGCGCGTCCCAGCCGAGCCCGACGAGGACCTGGGTGAGGTTGGGTGCGGCCTTGGAGAGGGAGACATTGCCTCCCTTGGCGAGCGTGACGCCCATGATTCGTTTCCTCCCCGGTGGTGATGAGGCACGTCCGGGGGCCCCCCGGGTGTTGGGGGGCCGGGCGGGGGGGGGGGTGGGGGGCGGAGGTGTTGGCCGACAGCCCGGGGGGTTTAAAAAAAAGAAACCGGCCCCCCCACAGAGATGGTTTA